>JAUYES010000666.1 GCA_030691225.1 Holophaga sp.
TCCGCTCGGATTCCAATTCGCTTGGAGATCAATTTGGTCGGAGGTTGCATCGCCCCAAGTGTTCTCTCCGGTCCAGGCCGGATCAGCCAGAACCGTTGCCAAGATAGCCGAGGGGCCTGCGCCGGCCTTGTTTTGCATGCGGTGGATTCGAACTTCAGTGCTGAACGTCTTACTCCAGGTCTGATTCCAGCCCGCGAGTAACGTGCCGATCTCATAGAAACGGTAGTTCATGTAGGAAACGGGAGGTTGGCCCACAGGGCTAAGCATCTTTCGGGATTGCCCCGCGCTAAACCAGTACGATGATTTTTCGGAACGGTATTCGATCCGTGCGTAGGCGGCGCTCTGGTGAGCCTTGTCGGATTGATGACCAGCGCCCTTGGGGCCGTCAAAGGTGATCCAGGGATCGACGGTGCCGCCCAAGGGATTGGGATAGGGAAGGGTGTAGCCAACTTGGTGAGTTCGGTATCCGCTATCGCCGAAGGAGGCCCCGCTGTACCCGGCTAAAACGCCGAAGCCCGAATCGCTCCAGCGGAGATTGGCAGTGCTGCGGAAGGTTGCTTTGTCGGCCACGGAGGCGCGAAGATCGCCGTGAAGGCCCTTATCCAGTTTCTTAGTCGAAATGGCGATAACACCGACCACGGCATTGGCGCCGTAGAGTGTCGAACTCGGCCCTCGAACCACCTCGATGCGCTCGATCAGATCCACCGGCAAAGGCAGGTTATTGAGGTCTAGGGTGCCGCCAAGGGGGGTATACAGAGGCACTCCATCGATCAGAACCTGCACCGTGCGAGGTTGGCCTTCCTGCATCACACCGCGCATACCGATCACGCTATAGCCGTTTTCTGCCTCGATGATATCGATGGAGGTCATCAATTTGAGGGCATCCTGGAGCCGATAAATTCCCATCTGACGGATGTCTTCCCAGGTGAGCACCTCAATGGCCTGGGGGCTATCGATCAGACGCTGTTCGCGCTTGGAGGCGCCGGTGACGGGCGTGTTGAGCAGTTCAAGCAGCTCCAGCTCGTCCTGGCTGGGGGTGGTGGGGGGATTCTGCGCCCAAGTGGGAGTTCCGAGGGCAAGCAGCACCGTTAGCGTTCCGAAAGTGCGAGGCAGGGAAAAGGGCATGCTTAACCTCCTAAGGGTTGGTCCTTTGAAGGCCCATCGGCAAATGGGAAGGGGAACCTGAAATATCACATTTTTTAAACCTGGAGTGAGAGATCGACTGAAATACACTCCGCCACAGAACGATCAGGCTTTGGTTGGCGGTGAGGTCGAAGGAACGCGCTTGGTCGTCGACGCTGGCGTTGGATGCGCCGAAGTCGCCAATGGATTATTGCCCTGCTGCATCACCACAGCGGGGCGCTGGGCTTGTGAGGGGATATTGCAGGTAAGCCAGGAGCCGCACCTCGCGCCGCCCCCGGCTGATGGTGTCCAGAATGATGCCGGCGAAAAAACTGAGGGCGGCCAGTAGCATGATGCCGGTGGAGAGCAAGGCCGTTGGCAAACGTGGCACTAGGCCCGTTTCCAGGTAGGTCCCCATTACGGGAAGGAAAAGCAGCAGGGAGAGGATTGCCAACAGGCCGGCGATCAAACCAAAAAAGAAGAAAGGGCGCTCATGGCGCACTAATCGAAGGATCATCCTCAGGATTTTCCAGCCGTCTCGGTAGGTGCGCAGTTTGCTTTCGGATCCTTCGGGCCGTCCACGGTAGTTTCCTTCGGTGTGTGCCACTGGCAGGTAGAGTGCCAGGGCGTGCACGGCCAACTCGGTTTCGATATCGAAACCTTGCGAAAGCGCGGGGAAGGATTTCACGAACCGGCGCGAAAAAACCTTATAGCCAGACAGCATGTCCTGCACGCGATCGCCGAACATCTTGCGCACGGCTCCCGTCAACAGGGCGTTCCCCCAGCGATGGCCGCCCCGATACGCGGCTGCCTCGGATTCCTTGCGAACACAGTTCACCAGATCGAAGGGACCATCTTGGGCAAGGGCCACCATCAGCGGCGCAACGGAGGCATCATAGGTGTCATCGCC
>JAUYES010000694.1 GCA_030691225.1 Holophaga sp.
AGCTGGGCTTTCAGAAAAGGCCTGGCTTATCCACGACGCAGATCTAGTTTCCCTTCATCAGCACCCCAGGTTTGAAGAGTTGGTGCGTTCACTAGACGAATAGCCCTATCTCAGTTTGAAGGGCATGCTTAGTTTGAACCGCGCCTTGACGGGCTTTCCGTTTTGTTGGGCTGGTTCGAAAAGCCATTCTCTTGCGTAATCAACGGCGGTATCGCGCAGTTCTTCGGGGCCCTCCAGCGCCTGTACATCTTCGGGGACGCCTTTTTCGTCAATGGTGATGGAGACCACCACCGTGCCTTGGATCTTGGCGATTTTGGCATCGGGTGGATAGGCGGGTGGAGGGGGTTGGAGCGCAATTTTGATTTGACTGAAATCAAGGTCGGCGTACGTCAATAGCCCGGATTTATCAGGTTCGGGGGTCGCCACCGTCAGGATTTCCACCGTGGCGCTGGGGCCATTGGATTTGGGAATTTGAGAGATGATGTCCTCGGCACCCGTAGACCCTTTAATCGCGAAAATAAGGTTCAGTCGGAAGGTGGCTTCGGTAGCTTCTCCGGTTCGTGGCTGAAAGCGCCAACCCTTGGCATAGGCCATGGCGGAAGCACGAAATTCCTCGGGACCCTGCACCATTTCTACGGTGTTCGGCGTGCCGTCGGGCTGAATGTGTAAGCGCAGCACCACAGCGCCTTGGATATTCTTTTCACGCGCAGCTGCCGGATACGGCGGGGGTGCGGGCTGAAGGATGATGCGTAATTGCGAAGCTGCGGGTTTGGAGGTGGCGGTGGGCGCCGGTTTCTGGCTTACCTGCTGGGCACTCAAGGCGGCAGCGCCCAGTAGCGAGGCACCCACCAGGGTCCAGGCCAGGTCACGAAGCGAAGATGTGGGCACATCTTGGGGCTGAAAGAGTCGCGTGATTCGGGACATAAGATTTCCTTTGGCAGCCGCGAGGGCCGGTTCGGGGTCGGAATGAAGGGATCGCCGCATGCGCTCCAGGGCCGAGAGTCCTTCGGCCAGAATCATGGGATCTCCGCAGAGTTCGGCGGCGGCATCGTCGCAGCAATGCTCGCGGAGTTCGCGAATCTGACGGGAAAGCCACCAGGCGGCGGGATGAAAGAATAAGAGTGCTTCTGCAAGGCACTGCAAGAGGTTGGCGAGATAATCCAGGCGCCGAATGTGGGCCAGCTCGTGCGCCAAGACTGCCTCCAGTGCCATGGGGCTGAGGTTTAGCAAGGCTGACGTGGAAATGAGAATGACCGGGCGAAGCCACCCGATGACCAAGGGGGTATCGACGTTGGCTGATTGAAGCAGGCGGACGCCGCGCGTGAGCCCCATGCGCAGGGCCACTTGGTTTAAGGCGGCCTGCCAAGGTTCCGCAACGGGTCGAGACTGGGCGCGATAGGTGCGATCCAGCCACCAGATGCCGCCCGTTAAGCGCGCGAGCATCACAAGAGCACCCAGAGACCAAAGGATCGCCATCCAGGGCGCAACATCGCGGATGCGCAGGAAAAGTCCACGAAGACCTTCGGTGCCAAGAACGGGCGCAGCAGTTAAACCGCCCACCTCGATTTGAAGGACCTGTGTAGGCGAAACAATGGTGGCTGGTTGGATCAAAAAGAACGTCACCACAGGGGCGATAACCATCATTGAAAGAACTGCACAGGCAAAGCCGTAGCGTGTAGTCGAGGCATATCGGCGCAAGAGCACCAGCCCGACCCAAGCCAGCAGACCCAGGACTACGAGTTGCCACAGCGCATGAAACACCGTGAGGCCAAGCCTGGATAAAAGGGGGTTCACGAGAAAGGGGGTCATGGCTTCCTCGCTTTCAGCAGATCCAAATAGGCCTGAATCTCGTCCAATTCCGTATCACTGGACTTGGTGTTCGACAAGGCGCGGACCACGAGTGATTTGGCGCTGCCCTCGAAGGCCTTCTGCAGAAGGTCATTCAAGAGGCAGGACTGCGTGGATTCTTCACCCTGGGCGGCCTGATAAATATGGGTCCGCGAGCTCTCGTCCCGCGTTACCAGACCCTTCTCCACCATGATCTGCATGAGCTTCAGCACAGTGGTATAGCCCATCTCCCGCTCTTTCAAGAGTTCGTCGTGAACTTCCCGAACCGTTGAAAGACCACGGCTCCAGAGCACCCGCAAGATGGCGAGCTCACCATCGGAAGGGCGGATCAAGGGCTGAGGCATGGGCACTCCTGGGTGATATGAACGTAGTTTACGAACTTGTTCGTAGTTGTCAACGAAGGGGTTCGTATTTTGTCGAATTGGTGTCGCCGCTGTCGGGTCCGCTTTGGTCTCAGCCCATCAAACCGACAGATGGCATGTTTCATTTTGATGGGAATATTCGCCATTTCTCTGGCAAATCAAAAGCTAAAGCCAAGTAGCCCAATAAATAAGGTGATGGCTTAAGAGGTGCTGATTGAAGCTTCCTTGCATCCCGTTATCGGAGGGATGTGCATTTTTTGAAATTTCGTCGACGGATCACCCCAGGGGGCGAGAGGAAAGGGCTTTATGTCATTCAGCGGCATCACCGGAGGGATTCAATGACCTACGAACCAAAAAACTACGATCACCTGAAGGGTGGAACCCTAAAAGGGCTCAGCGATAGCCAGTTGGATCTGCACATCACCCTGTACAAGGGCTATTTGGCCAAGCTCAACGAGATCGAGGAGAAGCTAGATGTAGCGAATAACACCAAGCCAAACTACTCCTTCAACGAATACAGCGAACTGAAACGGCGAGAAGCCGTGGCGTTCAACGGTACCTTCCTCCACGAGCTGTACTTCGAGAACCTTGAGCCCGACAACGCCATCAGCCCTAAGCTGCAGGAGGCCCTCGATGCTCAGGGCGGTAAGGAGAAGATTCTCGCCGATCTCAAGGCTTCGGCTCTATGCGGACCCGGTTGGGCGCTGCTCACTCGAAATCGCAGGGATGGCAAGCTCCATACCTACTTCGTGGCCGAACACCATATTGGATTGCCGATTGAGCAGGATCTGCTTGTGGTTTTAGATAGCTGGGAACACGCCTTCATGGTGGATTTCGGCATCAAGCGTCCCGACTACATCAACGCCTTCATGGAAAACCTCAAGTGGAGTGAAGTGTCTAGGCGCTTTGGTTATTTGCCCATTCCTGGGCGCAGGGAGGAAATTATATGAGCAGCGGATTTATAGAAACGGGCCTTTCAAGCGGGGCATCCAGCATCCATAGGGCGCTAGCCAGTTTGCAAGAAGAGCTGGAAGCCATCGACTTTTATCACCAGCGTGCGGATGTCTCGAACGACGAGGATCTGAAGGCCGTTATGGTACACAACCGCAACGATGAAATGGAGCACGCAACGATGCTGCTCGAATGGCTGCGTCGCACCATGCCGGAGTTCGATACCCAGATGCGGAAGTTCCTGTTTACGTCGGGCTCTCTCACTGCAATTGCAGCTGGAGATGACCCCCCAGCGACAGAGGGGAAGGGGCTTGGATTGGGAAGCCTGACATGAACGAGGAGACCACCCGGTCGATTTGCCCTCCATGCGTCCCTTCGTGATCCTCACGTATGAAATCAACGATCGTCAAACCCAAAAAGGTATTGTCATGACAGACATACTCAGGCGTCAAATGGCCCCCATCACGGATGGAGCCTGGAAGGAAATCGAACTTCAGAGTAGGCGCATCCTGAGGGGCAACCTCTCGGGGCGGCGACTGGTGGAATTCTGTGGGCCCCACGGTTGGCAGTTCGCTGCCGTAAACCTCGGGAAGCTCGATATGGGGGCTGAGGATAAGACTAATGGAGTGGGCTGGGGTCTCCATAAAGTGCTCCCTCTAGTGGAAATCCGAGTTCCCTTTTCTCTGGGGATTTGGGAGCTGGATGACGTCGAGCGGGGCGCGAAGAACCCCGATCTGGATGCCTTGACAGAGGCCGCACGAAAGGTGGCCATGTTCGAGGAGACAGCGATCTACTGGGGATTCGCCGGTGCCGGCATCCACGGCATGCTCGAAGGTTCCAGTCATGCGCCGGTGCCTTTGAGCTCTGATCGAAGCAAGTTCATTGAGGCCGTGGAGCTGGCCCTGCTCGCCATCCAGGAGGCCGAGATAGGCGGTCCCTACGCGCTCGTGTTGGGAACGGAGCCGTACCGATGGTTGATGGCCGGGGACCCGAGCGCCTACCCCTTGCACAAGCGAATCCAGGCTCTCGTAACGGGTGGGATTTACTGGAGTCCGGCTTTGAAGGGCGGTGCCGTGCTCTCGCGTCGGGGCGGCGATTTTGAGATGACCGTGGGCCAGGATCTGACCATCGGCTATAAAACGCACACCGCCAAAGACGTTGAACTGTATTTTGCCGAGTCCTTCACCTTCAGGG
>JAUYES010000702.1 GCA_030691225.1 Holophaga sp.
GTTTCGGCCAACACGGCGGCCTTTTCGTTCTTGAAGAGATTGGCCAGATGTTCGAGGGACGCGGCGAAGGCGGAGAACTCGCCCAGGGAATCCCACCGCAGGTAGCCTTCTTTCTGGAATTGCTGCACGTGCTTGGGGGCCGAGCCACCGGCGCCCGTTTCGAACAAGCCACCGCCGCCCAGCAAGGGAACCACGGATAGCATCTTCGAACTGGTGCCCAGTTCGATGATGGGGAAAAGATCCGTCAGGTAGTCGCGCAGCACGTTGCCGGTGACCGAAATCGTGTCCTGCCCGAGGCGAATGCGCGCCACGGAAACCTTCATCGCCTCGACCGGATGCAGGATGCGGATATCCAAACCGGTGGTGTCGTGGTCCTTCAAATACGTCGTCACCTTGGCGATGATCTGCGCGTCGTGAGCGCGGTTCTTATCCAGCCAGAAAATGGCGGGAGCGCCCGTCAGCCGCGCCCGGGAAACGGCCAGCTTCACCCAGTCCTGAATGGGGGCGTCCTTCGTCTGGCAAACGCGGAAGATATCGCCAGTTTCTACCTTTTGCTCCATGAGAATGGCGCCCGAAGCGTCCACCACTCGGATGACGCCCACAGCAGGCGCGCAGAACGTCTTGTCGTGAGAGCCATATTCTTCAGCCTTCTGCGCCATGAGCCCCACGTTGGGCACGCTGCCGATGGTGGCGGGATTGTAGGCACCGTGCTGTTGGCAATCTTCGAGGATGGCCTGGTACATCGTTGAATAGCAGCGATCAGGGATCATCGCCAGGGTGTCGTGGAGCTTGCCATCGGCGCCCCACATCTTGCCGGAATCGCGCACCACCACCGGCATGGAAGCATCCACAATGATGTCGTTGGGCACGTGCAGGTTGGTGATGCCCTTATCCGAATCCACCATGGCCAGGGCCGGACGGCTTTGATACACGGCCTGGATATCGGCTTCGATCTCCTGTCGCTTGGCTTCGGGTAGCGTCTGGATCTTGGCGTAGAGTTCGCCCAAGCCGTTGTTCACGTTGACGCCCAGTTCCTTGATCAGCGCCGCGTGCTTCTCGAACACATCCTTGTAGAAGACCGTCACCGCGTGGCCAAACATCACAGGGTCGGAGATCTTCATCATGGTGGCCTTGAGGTGCAGCGAGAGCAGCAGGCCTTCCTTTTTCGCCAGATCAATCTGTTCCGCGTAAAAGGCGCGCAGGGCGGCGACATTCATCACGGCCGAGTCAATAATTTCGCCATCCGAAAGGGGCGTCTTTTCCTTCAGCACCTTAACGGCTCCATCCGTGCCCACGAATTCGATCCTCGCGTTTGTCGCCTTGGGAATCAGTGCGGAGATTTCGCTGCCGTAGAAATCTCCGCCCGTCATGGTGGCGACCCTGGCCTTGGAATCGGGAGCCCAGGCACCCATTTTGTGGGGATGTTTTTTGGCGAAATTCTTAACAGACAGCGGCGCCCGGCGATCCGAATTGCCCTCGCGCAGCACCGGATTAACGGCGCTCCCCAGCACCTTGGCAAAGCGCTGCTGTAAGACCTTATCCGCCTCGCTGGCCGCCTGTTCGGGGTAATCGGGAATCGCAAAACCCTGCGCCTGCAATTCCTTGATCGCCGCAATCAACTGGGGAATCGAAGCGCTGATGTTGGGCAGCTTGATAATGTTGGCTTCGGGCTTGAGTGCCAGTTCGCCAAGCTGCGCAAGACAATCGGGGATTCGTTGCGCTTCCGTTAGGTGCTCGGGAAAGTTCGCCAAAATGCGCCCCGCCAAGGAAATATCCTTGGTTTCCACCTCCACCCCCGTGCCCTTGGTAAAGGCCTGGATGATGGGCAACAAGGAGTAGGTCGCCAAGGCAGGCGCTTCATCGATTTCGGTCCAGATGATCTTGTGCGTGGCCATGAGTTCTCCGGGTTCGATTTGAGGTGGTTCCCAGGCTCCCATGCGAGGGGGCAGGGAGCAACCACTCAAGATCATTAGAACGACAAGAAACCAGTACATTCCAAATTATGGCTGCGTGTCCTATTGCGGGTACCGGAGCCCCATATTTGCTGGCCAAAGAGGAAAAGAAATTGGCCACAAAGAACACAAAAACACAAAATCGAGAACTCGCCATCAGGATTTCAGTCCTGACTTTTGTGTTTTTTGCGTTCTTTGTGGCTATCTTTTTGGCGTCAACGACCGGCTCGCATTGCATGAGTTAGGATTCATTTCAATTTTCCAGAAAAGCCCTTTGGAACTCCCGGGGAGAGATGCTTATGCTTGCACCTCGTCCAGCGCCACTCAGGTTCCCCGCTGCGAATATTCAAGATCCGATGCGTATTCGAAGTGATCCACACTATCAGTTCCCCACGCATATTCGGGCCTTGGTAGGCCCAGGCTTCCCCGTACGACTCTTGGGATGGCAGTGGCGTTTCAACCTTTAGAAATTTCATAAGGACGCCTTCGCGGGCCGTAAAAAGGCGCAAATCCGCATCCCTTTCGGTCTGGATATAGAAGAGATCTTCTAGGTCCTGGGAATAGCTGGTGTCAGCGGGCACTTGGATGATCATGGCTTCGCTCCCGAAGACTCAGTTGATTTCATCCCCAAAACGCCACTTCGTTGGCGGAACAGGTTCGGGGGCTCGCGCAAAATGCATCGCTCGACATTGTTCACATATTCCGTGGGTGTAATTCACCTCACCGCCCTTGCGGCGCTCCGACACCCAGCCCTTGTTCGCCCGAATAAGCCCACACCATGCACACTGCGCAGAAAAGGCATCCCGTCTCGAGTCCTTCACCACCGCATTTCTCCACAGCTCGAGGTTGGTGAAATCCAGCGTCCTTAAAGATCGGTCATCGGGGCGATTTTTCAAGTGAGAAAACCAGGCCTAGCGGCCCATTCCCTGTAGCGTGCCTCGTGACGCTATGCTGATTGCTGGAGACCTTGTTCTTTGCACCGTGAGACCCCAAATCAACGCCAGATCCTGCGAGCCTGGGCACCCTTAGAGGCCGCTTGGCTGCTTATGGCGGTGGAAGGGCCCTTCATTGCAGCGGTGATTGCTCGGTTGGTGGATCCAACCCTCAATCTGGCGGCCTTCTGAGTGGCCTTCCCCTTCGGCATGCTCTTCGAATCGCCCATCATCCTGATCATGAGCGCCGCCACGGCGTTGGTGGCGGATCGGGATTCCTTTTGCAAGCTGCGTAAATTCACTTGGGGCCTGAACGCCGCCATCACCTTGGGCATGCTGCTCTTTGTGCTGCCGCCGGTCTTTGAATTCGTCACTCGGAATTTGATGGGTCTGCCGGAAAACGTCGCCCAACGGGCCAACGGCGCGTGCGCCCTACTGTTGCCCTGGCCCGCAGCCATTGGGTATCGCCGCTTCTTCCAGGGCATCCTGATTCGCCACGGGCTCACCCGCCGCGTGGCCTATGGCACGGCGATACGCTTGGCCAGCATGGGCGGTACGGCCCTGGCTTTGGCCACCTTTACATCCTGGCCCGGCGCCTGGGTGGGTTGCGCGGCGCTATCGGTAGGTGTGGTGCTGGAAGCTGCCGCCAGCGGCCTCTGGGCCAAGGGCTGTGTGCGAGAACTGATGGCGAGGGAGCCCGAAGGCCATCCCCTGACCTATGGCTCCATCGCCCATTTCTATATTCCCTTGGCCATGACCTCCATCCTGACGCTGGGCGTGTACCCGATGGTGTCCTTCGCCCTGGGCCGCAGCGCCATGCCTTTGGAATCCCTGGCGGTGATGCCCGTGGTCAATTCCTTTGTGTTCTTCTTCAGCACGGCGGGCCTGACCTTCCAGGAAGTGGCCATCCCCATGATGGGCAAAGGTCCCGAGATGCAGCGCGCCCTGCGCCGCTTCGCCATCACCACGGCCGTGATCGCCTCGGGCATCCTGATGTTGGTCGCCTTCACGCCCCTCTCGAAGGTTTGGTTCCGAGGGGTCGCGGGGCTCACACCCGAACTGGCGGCCTTCGCGGCGCTGCCGGTGGCCATCCTGTTCATCCAACCGGCACTGACGGTCCTCGTGAGCTACCAACGGGCCATGCTCGTGGTCGCCCGCACCACACGCCCAATCACCTGGGCCACGGTGCTCGAAGTGGGCGGCATTGCGCTGATG
>JAUYES010000704.1 GCA_030691225.1 Holophaga sp.
ACCTGAAAGCCATCCGTGCGGGCCAGGATCTTCGCAATAGCACTGCCTCCGGCCACGAATACCTTGGCCTGGGTTCGGCGCTCTTCAATCTTCGCCCCGGTGCGGACAACTGGTATCCCTACCTGGCGGCGGGCATCGGTGGCAGTCGATTGCACCCGCCATTCTTGACGAGCGATGCCACCAAGCTGAATTTCCACGTCGGCGCAGGCTTGCTTGGCCACCTTTCCAAGCAGTTTGTGGCGCAATTCGACCTCAAGGTCGTGCGGGTTCACCTAGCTTCCACACATCACACCGAGGGCTTAGCCCTGCTGGGACTCGGTTATGTCTGGGGCGAGGGAAAGAAGGCCCCAACACCGACGCCAGCACCCGAACCGCCACCCCCACCGCCGGTTATCGTTCCCAAGCCCGAACCTCCCACACCTCCAACGCCACCCATGCCTCCTCCTGAACCCGAGACCCCCAAGGTGGTTCCGCCGCCCCCACCACCTCCCCCGCCTCCGCCACCACCCGCCAAGATCGTGTTAGACGAAGCAGTGTTGCACTTTGCCAATGGCAAAAATGATCTTTCGGCCGAAGGCATCCAGGCCATTCGCAAAGTGGCCGAAAGCCTGAAGAGCTTCATGGGCACCTATACGCTCGTGGTTAGCGGCCATACCAGTTCCCTGGGCAAGGCTTCTTTCAACAAGGCCCTGAGCAAGCGCCGGGCAGATGCGGTCGCCAAGGTTCTCATTGAAGCCGGCATTCCCCAGGCCGTCATTGAGACCGTGGGCAAGGGGCCCGATGAACCGCTGACGGAAAACAAGACCAAGGAAGGCCAGGCCAAGAACCGCCGAGTCGAAATTGATATCCTTGTCGTGGGTGGCAAAATCGAAACCCGCCGAATCGAAACACCCGTCAACTAGGCGCTGACCTTTGCATAGAACCGGGGGGCGAAAATTCCGCCCCCCGGTTCTATGCTTCCAGGCGTTGTTATTACTTTAAGGCTTCGATGCCGCCAAACACGCGGCTGGGACTGAGTTCCTGAAGAATGGCCTCGTCGCCATCTTGGAGTCGGTTGGCAGCGAGCCGCGCTACCAAGGCTCCCACGCCAGGGCCAAGCATGTAGCCCTGGCCACACATGCCGATGGCATCGATGTAGCCTTCCAGTTCGCTGGAACGACCCACCAAGGGGCTACCATCGGGCGTCATGGGATAAAGGCCACGCCAGGTGCGCCGGACCTTGAGATTGGCCAGCTTGGGCATCAGATCCACCATGCGCCGGGAGATCATGGGCAAGAAGGCGCTGGTCTCGCGGCGATCCGAACCCACAATGGCGGGATCGGGCGTGATGCAGAAGACCACTTGGCCGGGATGGATCTGGTGGAAGTAGTAGTTCACCGAACCCGGTGCGGGGCGGATATCCACGACCATGGGATCCAGGAAACGCGCGGCGGGTTCGGTGATGCCCGCCTCGTGGCAATCGGGCACCACAGGGGCGTCCAAACCACCGGCCTGAGCCAACTGCCGTGCCCATGGCCCCGCGGCGTTGATCACACATTCGGTGGCGTAGCCGCCTTTGTCCGTGCGCACACCGACCACCTTGCCCTTGCGGCGAATGATGGAGGTTACGCGCTCGTTGAAGCGGCATTCCACGCCCAGCTCCACCGCGCGGCGATGGAAGGCCAGGCAACTGAGCATGGGCGAAGCGCCGCCATCTTCGGGGCTGAAGGTGCCGCCAATGAGGCTCTCGGGATTGAGGGCGGGCGCGATTTTCAGCAGTTCGTTCTTCTCGTACCAATCGATGTTCAAGCCGTGGCGCTTTTGAACCACCAGGAGATCCTTCAGGATCTTTTCTTCCTTGGGCCGATAGGCCACAAAGAGATAGCCGCCCTGGCGCCATTCCAAATCATCGCCGTAGGTGTCCTTCCACGTGGAAAAGGTCTTCAGCGAGTCCAGACAGAGCTTGATCTTGGCGGGAGCCGAATGCGTAGCGCGCAGGCCACCGATGGCGGCCTTGTTGCACCCCTGGCCCGGGCTGGCGAACTGATCAATGCAGAGCACCTTCATGCCCTGCTCCGCAAGGCTCATAGCGGCGGGCATGCCCACGGAACCAGCACCCACCACAATGACATCGTAAACGGCGCTGCTCATCACAGACCTCCCTGGAAGGCGCCAACGGCGTGGGTGTGCGCGGTATCCACCGCCGGACCTTCACCCGTGATGACGCCGGCAAAGGCACCCAAGGGCACTTCGATAAAGACCGGACGCTTGGTAAAGTCCGTGATCTGATTTTCGGGCACCCCTTCTTCGCGGAAGATGCGCTTGATCAAGCTGGGGCAGGTCTTGCCACCGCAAGCGCCCATGCCCGCGCGGGTGGCGGCCTTCAGCTCGTTCATGTCGCGCACCCCCTTGCGAATCAAGGCCCGGATTTCACCGGCGGTGACGCGTTCGCAGCGGCACACGATCTCGTCATCGCTCAGGCGTTCCACCTTGTCCTCGGCTGGCTCGGTAACCCAAGCCTCCTGAACGCGGATACCCGCGATCAGTTTGGCGATATCCGCCGGAGCCTTGACCTTCACCAGTAGCGCATGGTCAGCGAACTTGGGCGAACGCACTTTCACGACAGGAACATTGCCTAGCGGCACGCCCAGTGTGTCCAAAACGGTTACCACGTCCCCTTCCTTGATGCGGCTTCCAGGGAATTCGTAGGGAATGGAAACGATGGCGTCGTTTTCATCAGCTTTGCGGAAATCGACCAAGGTGATTGCCAAGCCAGGACATACGGCCACGCACTGTTCGCAGGCGATGCAATCGTCTTCGTTGAACATCGGCAGGCCCAAAATATCGCTGCCTTCGATGGTGATCGCGCCCTTTGGGCAGATGGACGTGCAGGGATTGCAGGGAATTTCCTGACTGCAATGAAAAATGGGAAACACTCCCTTTTCATCGTCGGGAATTTCTTCGGTGATGGTGGCGCCGGGACGGCTCTTCAATACTTCCGCCGTGCGGTGCCATTCGGGGGGAACTTCGCCCACATCGCGACCCAGCGCTTTCGCGATTTCCAAGCCACGGATCTTGCCGGTGAACATGGCGGCCGAAGCTTCGGCAATTTCTTCCGCATCGCCCGCCGCATAGTAGGGCAAACCATATTCCTTGGCCTTGTGCAGGAATTCATCCACCGGCTCCAGGCCCACGGCCACCAGCACGGTGTCGCAGGTAAAGGTCTTTTCGGTGCCAGGGATGATCT
>JAUYES010000708.1 GCA_030691225.1 Holophaga sp.
CGGGCGCGCCTATCATTCCCGACACGCGTTCGATTCCCATGGAAGTGCCAACGGCCATTCACCGGGATCGGGATGATCTTTTCGTTCTTCGCGTGCGGGGGGATTCCATGGTGGAGGACTCTATTTTGGATGGTGATATGGTGGTCCTCCAAAAGCGAGGGGACTACCGAAATGGCGACCGCGTGGTGGTCCTGATCGATGGTGAGGACGTTACGCTCAAAGAATTTCGCCGGGACACAGGCGGCGTGTGGTTGATTCCGCACAACCCCAACCTTGGCCCGAAATGCTATGCCCCGGATCGGGTGCAGATTCAGGGGCTGCTCGTTGGGGTGATGCGGAGTTGCTGAATTTTTAGTAACAGAATGCCATTCCGCTCCATCCCACTCTAAGAGCCGCAGCATCTTCTGTGGCACCGATGCCGGAGGGAGCAATGGTTATTCGAATGGGAATTTTGGCTGGGCTATTGTCGGTAGTGGGTCTTGCCCAAACAAGTGAGCAGCCTTCTTCGATTGCTGAAGGTGGGAAAGCTCCTTATTTCGAGGCGGTGGATCAAAATGGCGCGAAAATCCGCCTGACTGATTTTGCTGGCAAATCGAATGTGGTTTTGTATTTCTATCCCAAGGATGACACCCCTGGTTGCACAGCCCAGGCCTGCTCGTTGCGGGATGGCTTTGGGGCACTCCAAGCATCTGGCGCCGTGATCCTTGGTGTTAGTGCGGACAACAAGGACAGTCATAAGGCTTTTGCCCAAAAATTCTCGCTTCCTTTCTCGCTTTTGGCGGATCCAGACAAGACCATTATCGAAGCCTATGGCGTAAAGATGCCCCTGGTGGGAATGGCGAAACGGGTTACGTTCATCATTGATAAGCAGGGGGTCATAAGGCGAATCCTTCGCCAAATCGACACGAAGCGGCATGATCAACAGGTTCTAGAAATCCTCAAGGCCCTTGGTTGAGGGACAAAGATCATGACTAGAGCATCCCGCATCTTCGGGATAGACTCTGGTGACGACCGAGGATTCAAAGGATGGTTTTTTTCAATCACGCCACACGGCAGATGACGGCAAAGATCGTCTATTACGGGCCAGGACTCTGCGGTAAAACGACAAATCTCAACACGATCTACGGGAAGACCTCGCAAAAGGCGCGGGGGGAGATGGTTTCGCTGAACACCGAGACTGATCGAACTTTGTTCTTCGATTTGCTGCCTCTGGATGTTGGCGTCATCGGTGGTTTCAAGGCCAAGCTTCAGCTCTACACCGTACCGGGTCAGGTCTTCTACAACTCCACTCGCAAGCTGGTCCTCAAGGGCGTTGATGGCATTGTGTTTGTTGCGGATAGCCAAACCGCGATGCTCGATGCCGATAAAGAAAGCCTTCAAAATCTGGACGACAATCTGCGAGAACTCGGGCTCGATATTCGTCAAATCCCCACCATCTTCCAGTGGAATAAAAGAGATTTGAAAAATGTCGTACCCATCGAGCAGATGGAGGCTGAGCTAAATCCTCGGAAGCAGCCCAGTGTCCAAAGCGTTGCCTCGGATGGAACGGGTGTGTTCGAAACGCTTCGCGCCATCACGCGCCTAGCTTTGACAAATATCAAAGCCCATCATTTCGCGGATACCGGCGTTGAAATTGAGGAGCCGCCTGCTCCCACTCCTGAGCCTGCGCCGGTGGTTATTGCTGCCCCGCCAGCGCCAGCCCGAATGTCGACAGCCCTTACGCTTTCGGATCTTTCGCCGGTCGGTGAACTGCTGGACGACGATAGTTCTCCGGCTAAATATTTGCCAACAGC
>JAUYES010000720.1 GCA_030691225.1 Holophaga sp.
CACGGGCTGCACGGCCACCGTGATATCGGCAGCGTTATCGATGTGGTAGGCCATCATGGCGGCGTAATCCATGCGGTAAAGGTGATCCCCGGCAAGGATCAACACATGCTCGGCGCCTGCCGCAGTGATCTGCCCGAGTTGCTTGCGGATTGCGTCTGCCGTGCCCATGTACCACTCGCCACTGTCCGGCGTCTGCTCTGCAGCCAACACTTGCACCCAGCCGGTATGGAAGGAATCAAATTTGTAAGTGTCGGAAATGTGCCGATGCAATGAAACCGAATTGAACTGCGTTAGCACATGCACCCGGAAAATTCCGGAGTTGATGCAGTTGCTGATGGGGATATCGATGAGGCGGTATTTCCCCGCAATCGGCACGGCAGGCTTGGCCCTCATTTTGGTAAGCGGATAGAGCCGCGCACCGCGGCCTCCACCTAGGATGACGGCCAAGACATTTTTCAACGAAGCCATTGGACTCTCCCACCTAACCCGATTGATGCGTGACGATACTCTTGGAGTATCTCAGAGTGCGACCCAAAATTCCGGGGCACTCTTTTTAAAAAAACAGAATAGAGATGCTATTTCGTAGCTGCTTGCTTCAGATGCGTTTCGATCTGTGCTTTGACGCGATCCATGAGCGGATTGGGAATGGGCACGCTCAGGTTGTATTGCGCAATGCGCCACCGATCTTGTTCCTGGACCAAGATCCCGCTACCCCGAGCGGGGCCGAGGTTCGGCGTGTCCAGATCCTCGTCAAACCAAGCGGATTTTCCATCCACCGAAAAAGCGATGCTTCGCTTTTTCGCCTTGAAGGCCCAGGCCTTGCCCCTCTTAAAAAACGGGTGTGCCCAGACCTGAAACTCGACCTTGGTCCAGCGTTCGGTGGCATCGGTACCGAGAAAGACCGCCCCCTCGCGCAGATGCCCGAAATAGCGGGCCTCATCGGCCTGCGCAGCTGCCAAGTGCCAATCATCCAATACGGCACTAACAGCTGTTTCGGAGCTTTTAGGGATCTGAGCCACCGGCCCTGCAATCGCGAGGGCCATCGTCAAAAGAGAGGGCATCAACATCGTGAACTCCGAAAGGAAGCCTTTCGAAACATTATGACGGGAAGCCTAACGCCCCATTGCCCGCAGCTTCACCCTCACCTTCATTCGTCCTGCTCTATCCACGGCCAGCACTTCCCAGGACAAACGACCATCAGAGCCTTTCGTTTGCTCGCCTTTCCCACGATTGAAG
>JAUYES010000737.1 GCA_030691225.1 Holophaga sp.
TTTTCGCCGTCAGCATAGATCAGCAGGGCGATTCGAGCGGTCCGATTAGGATCGTACTCGATGGTCGCAACCTTGGCAGGCACGCCGATCTTGTTGCGCTTGAAGTCGATGATGCGATAACGACGCTTATGACCGCCACCGATGTGGCGAGTCGTGATGCGTCCGGTATTGCTACGTCCGCCGGAACGCTTGAGCGTGCCAAGCAGGGAACGTTCGGGAGTATCAGTAGTGATCTCCTCGAACCCCTGCTTCGACATGCCCCGCTGTCCGGGAGTCGTAGGCTTGAGCAGCTTGATGCTCATAGGATCCTCTTGCCTAGTGTGCGGGCGATAGTGGCAAGGCCTTGTCCGTCCGCAAGGTTAAAACGAGGTGGCGACTATTCGGCGACCGGGGCAAAGCCCTCGGCAAGCTCGATGTAGGCCTTTTTCTTGGCGCTGGTGGAACCAACCCATCGACCGAGACGCTTCGCTTTGGAAGGAATTCGGACGGTTCGGATCGACTTCACTTTGGCCTGGAGCAGAAGTTCCGCGGCTTCCTTGATCTGGTGCTTGGAAGCCCAAAGAGCGACCTCGAACACCTGAACATTGTTTTCGCGGAGAATCTGGCCCTTCTCGGTGAGAAGGGGCTTGCGGATCACTTCAAAAATCTTGGTCATGGCTTCACCACTTCCTGAAGAGCCAGGATGGCGTCTTTGGAAAAGACAATTTGGTCGTATTTCAGAAGTTCGTAGACATTCACACCCAAGCTCTCGATGGCGCCAACCTTGTGGTTGTTGGCGGAGGCGAGCTGCACCTTTTCGGAGGCTTCGACGCCAACCAACAAAGCGGAACCCGTCACACCCAACTTGGCGAGCGTGGCAATGAGGCCCTGAGTCTTGTGGGATTCAAGGTTCCAATTTTCCACTACCAACACCTGGCCATCGGTCATCTTTACAGAGAGGGCATTGCGAAGCGCGGAACGACGAGCCTTCTTGGGAAAAGCGTAATCATAGGAACGGGGATGAGGACCATGAACCGTGGAACCACCCTTCCAAAGAGCGGAACGGATGGAACCGATACGAGCACGGCCTGTGCCCTTTTGCTTCCAAAGCTTGCGACCGGAACCGCTAACTTCCCACTTATCCTTGGTCGAGGCGGTGCCAGAGCGACGCTTGGCCAGGAAATGACGAACAGCTTCCCAGATCAGATGCTTGTTGATGTCTTCCAGCTTGAAGACTTCAGGAAGAAGATCAACGTTGCCAGCAGGCTTGTTTTCGAGATCGACGACGGGAAATTGAAAGACCGACATCTTAGGCCTCCTGCTTGATGACGACATAGCCGCCCTTGGGGCCGGGCACTGCACCCTTGATCAGCAGCAGATTATTCTCGACATCCACCTTGGCGATTTCGAGATTGCGGACCGTCACCTGCGAGGCTCCCAAATGGCCGGGCATGCGCATCCCAGGCCAAACACGGCTGGGATAGGACGAACCGCCGATGGAACCAGGAGCGCGGTGAAACATGGAACCGTGGGTCTCGCGACCACCCTTGAAATGGTGACGCTTGATGACGCCCGCGAAGCCCTTGCCCTTGCTGATACCCGTGACATGAACTTTGGATTTTTCTTCAAACTGAGTGACGAGGATGCTATCGCCTTCCTTGATGGCGCTATCCGCATCGACCTTCAGTTCGCGAATGACACGAACCGGGGCAACGCCCCGCTTCTCACAGTGACCCTTTTCGGGCTTAGAGGCACGCTTGCCGCCCTGGGGATCCACATAACCAACCTGGATGGCCTCATAGCCGTCCTTCTCGTTGGTTTTGCGCTGAACCACCACACAGGGGCCAGCCTGAATGACGGTGACAGGAACGACCTGTCCTTTTTCGTTAAAGATCTGGGTCATGCCCAGTTTCCTACCGATGATTCCGTTAGTCATTATCTCGCCCCCCTTTACCGGTTGCCCTGGCGGCTGAAGACCTTGATCTCGACGTCGACGCCCGCAGGCAGATCGAGACGCATCAAAGTGTCCACCGTCGTCTGGGTGGGGTTAAGGATGTCGAGAAGTCGCTTGTGCGTGCGAATCTCAAACTGATCGCGGCTCTTCTTGTCCACGTGGGGAGACCGGTTCACCGTGTACTTGCTCAAACGGGTCGGAAGAGGGATCGGTCCGGCCACCTGAGCGCCAGTGCGCTTGGCGGTGTCCACGATTTCGCGTGTCGACTGGTCAAGCAGACGGTGATCAAAGGCTCGCAGACGGATGCGAATGTTGTCTTTCATGCTCACTCCATTGGGACGGACAAGCCGTCCATAGATGTGGGGCGTTGACCGCCCGGTTTACCCCAAACGCTGCGCGCCGAGGAGAAAAGGATGTCCCATCACGGAGACAAGGCCATCCAGAATAACAAAAGCCAAAGCAAACGCAATGGCTAATTTGAATTTTCAAGGCCGTTCGAAGAACTCGTTCGGCAGGATCAAGAGGCCTCGATCAGGGATCTCAGGCGGCCTCACCCCCTGACGGGGGCTATGGTGGATAACACTGCGAAAG
>JAUYES010000164.1 GCA_030691225.1 Holophaga sp.
TTGAGCGAACCCGACGGGGTCTGAGGCAGTGGCAAGATACCAGATGGAGTTAATAGGAACTCGGGAGAACCAGAGTATTTACCAGAAGAAGTCCCTTAAGTATTCTCTGGTATAGGCGGGGACAAGCCTATAGACGGCAAGGAACTGCACAATATACTCTGGTAGTCGGACTACTTCATAGTACCGATGAAGTCCTGTAATGAGGATGGAGGGAAGGGAGTAGCAGGAATGCTTTTGGGACGGCAGGGACACATCTGCTGCCCTTAGAGGTGGAGTTCAGATGTGATCCTTGCGACGGGGTTGATCTAGACAAACGGTGCGTCGCGAAATACGGCTCAACTTGCTTCCATGCGCAAGCCCAAACTGGATATTGCTGCTGGTGAGGGCAGCCACAGCAGGCGGACTCTCAAATTATCAGTGCGGTCCCGTATCCCGTCTTTCGGGGTGTGATATCTGACGCCGTCGTTTTCGGCTCATTTTTCGGCTTTTTGCGCGTTCGCGATATCTGAAAGGAGATCGGATGGTTTGCCTGTGGTGGAAATCCTGCAGGATGGATTGCCTGACTCTGGCGGTGATGATCTTAATCTTCCTCCAGGCATTTCCGGCTTTTGGCGCAGACCAACAAGTAGCCGTCACGACACAGGACGCCAAAGTCCGGACCTTTACCCTGGCCGACTGTGTCAATCTGGCCCTCCAGAACAATGTAGCCATCCGTAACGCTTACCTGGACAGGATATCCCAGCGGATGTCCCTTCGCGTTGCCGAGGACAAATTCATGCCGCAGCCGTCCCTGGCCTTCTCAACAATCACAACATCAACCTACAATACCGATAACACCCGGACGCAGGCGTCCGTGCAGGACGCCAAGTTTGTGACCACCCTGACGCTTCCTACAGGAGGCGCTGTCAATTTCACCTGGGACAATCCGGCGAATAAGCCGGATGTGGGGCAGAATTACAGCTACAGTTCAGGCTGGAGCGTTACGTTCACCCAACCGATCCTCAAGAATGCCGGAATTGACGCCGCTACACAGTCCGTCCGGCAGGAGCGAATAGCCGAGGAACAGGCCGTTCTTGACCTGAGGGACACCCTTGTGAGCACGATCACGACGACGATCACGAACTATCGGTCTTACATGTCGGCTTTGCGCAGCTACGACATCCAGGTGAAGGGTCTGGAAACGGCGAAGCAGACTCTGGAGACGAACAAAGCGCTGATCGCAGCCGGAAGGATGGCCCGGACCGAAATTCTCCAG
>JAUYES010000744.1 GCA_030691225.1 Holophaga sp.
ATTTCGCCACACTCCAGCCCTTCGAGCAAGGCTTGATGGAAGGTTGGCAACTTGTCATCGGCCAAAATTTCCGTGACGGGACGCAGGTAAAAAGCTTCCAGAGTTGCGCGTTCCATCAGGCCACCATCGCGTCGGGAACCAGCGTTATCGCCAGTCGGTGGCGTGTGGTCTCAGAAGCTGGAACCAACGGCAGTCGCAGAGCATCCCCGCAAATCCCGATCTTTTGCAGAGCAGCCTTGAGGGGAATGGGATTGCTCTCCAAAAACAGTGCATCCATCAAGGGGAGCAGGCGAGCGTGCAGTGCGGCGGCATCCGTGCGGCGGCCCGCCAGCGCGAGATCAACCAGCGTTTTCGTTTGGTGGGGGACCACATTGCCGAGCACGCTTACCAGTCCGCAGGCTCCCAAAGCGATGGAAGGCAGCGCCAAGTTATCGTCCCCAGACAAGAGCGCCTTCCCAACGGGAAGCGTGCGCGCAATTTCACCAATCTGAGCAAGATTGCCACTGGACTCCTTGACCGCCACCACCTGAGGGTTCTCCCACAGCCGTGCCAACGTAGTCGGTGTAAGGTTCAACCCGGTGCGCCCCGGCACGTTGTAGACGATGATCGGCAGACCTGGTGAGGCTTCGGCGCAGGCAGCGTAATGAGCCACCAGACCCCCCGGAGTTGGCTTGTTGTAGTAGGGCGTCATCACCAAGGCTCCGGCCGCGCCCAATTGCTGGGCTCGGCGCGTCCATTCCACAGCCTGATGAGTTGCATTGGAACCCGTGCCCACGACCACCTGGGCCTGGCCAGCTTCCTCTAGGCAGGCAGCAATTAGGTGATCACGCTCGCCATCGAGAATCGTGGCGGCCTCACCGGTGGAACCCAACACCACCAGGCCATCCGCACCACCGCCGACAACATGCCGAACCAAGCGACGAAAGGCGGGTAAATCGAGGGAACCATCCGCATGGAAGGGCGTGGCTAAGGCCACTAAGAGTCCCGAAAAAGGTGAATTCATCATGTCAAAGCTCCGGAGTCGATGGAGTGGAAAAGAGCGAATCAAAGAGAGGTGCGAGCACTTCGGCAGCGACTTCATCGAAAGTGTGCAAACCCTTGCGCCCACGCAGCCACGCCGCAGCGCGCAAGGCGCCCTGAGCAAAGAGAGCGCGGGAACGGGCCTGATGAACCACGCTGAGCGTTTCGGCCGGACCATCCAAACCCACCGTGTGCATGCCGAATTCAGAACCTGCCCTTAGCACGGCGATGTTCAGTTCGTTAGCGCCAGGAGAGCCCAGGGTCCACTTGGTTTTGCGAGGGCATCCTTCGATTACCGCAGCCGCGAGACGCTTGGCGGTGCCACTGGGAGCATCCATTTTGGCGCGATGGTGATGCTCCAAAAGGTAAGGATCAAGCGTTTCATCGAGGGCGGCGAAGCGCCCCAGCACCGTGCTTAAACGCGCCATCAAGGCCACGCTCAAAGAGAAATTCGGTGCCACCAGTACGCCGATGTGGCCATTGATTTGCGCGGCAAGGTTGGGCAGCGTCCAACCCGTGGTGCCGATGACCAGATCGGTGCTCGTGGCTACGGCCCAATCGAGATGACTCGGCACCGCGTTGCTGACGCTAGCATCGATGGCCACATCGACCTTGGCGCCAGGATCTTCGCCGCGATCCACATGCCACAGCAATTCCCAGTTGGGCGCCTGGCCGAATTCATGCGCAATGGTGGTGCCTAACCGTCCGCGCCCAAAGATTCCGACCTTCATGGCAGGTCTCCTTCGATCAACGTGGCGTGCAGTTGGCGAATGGCATGGGGTGCATCTTCTTGTCTCACCACTAGGCTCAAATTGATTTCATTGGCGCCAAAACTGATCATCTCGATGTTCAGATTGGACAGCGCTGTGAAACACCGGCCGGTGATTCCGGGCGTCACCTTCAACCGTTCCCCAACCACCGCAACAATGGCGCGATTGGTGGCGACACAAACCGTCGCAAAATTGCCAAGTTCCCCGAGTAACGCGTTCAAAGGCACATCGGCTTCCACCGTGAGCGAAACGCTCACTTCGGCCGTGGCTATGAGATCAACGGAGACCCCATAGCGGGCAAAAACATCGAAGAGCCGCGCAAGAAATCCACTCTGGTTCAACATCCGGGCCGAACTAACCGTGAGCACCGTCACTGGTCCACGCGAAGCAATGGCCGTCACGGGTCGCCCGGTTCGTACCTCGCCAGTGATTGTGGTGAACCGGCCCTGAGGACGCCGCGTATGGCGCACGGTAACTGGAATCCCGGCCTCCACCGCCGGTTGAATGGTGGCCGGGTGCAGCACCTTGGCACCAAAGGCAGCCAGTTCTGCGGCCTCGGCGAAGCTTAATTCGCCAATGGGTCGCGCCTCGGGAACGATACGAGGATCGCAGGTGAGCACGCCTTCAACATCGGTCCAGATCTGGATATCCTCAGCGCCCAAAACAGAGCCAAAGAGACTCGCGCTGTAATCACTGCCTCCCCGCCCCAAGGTGGTGGTGAGACCTTCCGCCGTGGCCCCAATATAGCCCTGGGTCACCACGGCTCGACCCGGTGCGAGGTAGGGTGCGAGCCGCTCGATCACCAAGGTTGCCATTTCCGTTCCCAGAGGTCGTGCCGCACCGAAGCAATCATCGGTACGCATCGCCGCGCGTGCGTCGAACCACTGCGCGCCCAGGTAGGTAGCGAGGATGCGCGTGGAGAGTCGCTCACCCGCGCTGGCGATGGCATCGAGGCTGCGCAGGGAAAGTTCGCGCAGAAGTGCCACACCGCGCAGGAGCAATTCCAGTTCACCGGAAATTTCGGTGATGGCATCCTCCAACACCGACGTCGTTTGGTCTGCCATCAATTCAAAGGCGATGCCTCGATGGTGCACGATGAGATGGCGCTTGGCTTCAAGGGCCTCTTCGAGCTGTCCGGCTTCGGCCTGGCGAGCCATGGCAAAGAGTGCATCGGTGGTTTTCCCAGCAGCAGAAAGCACCACCAAGGGCGAGCGTGGAAGGGCTTGGGTGACCAATTCACCCACTTCGCGCATGCAGGCTGCGTCGGCTACCGAGGAACCGCCAAACTTCATGACGATCATTGGAGCACCCCGCGAGCATGGGCCAGTTCAGCGTTGAGCACCGACCCACCGGCGGCGCCGCGTTCCGTGTTGTGACCGAGCAGGCTGAACTTGATGCCCAACACCGGGCACCGGCGGATGCGCCCCACATGCACGCTCATGCCGAAATCCATTTCCACATCGCGGCGCACCTGGGGGCGATTCTCGGCCTCGTGAAGGCGGATCGGTGCGGACGGTGCACTTGTCAAACGCAGGCGCTGCGGCTCGGGGCACCATGCGGCCATGACTTCTCGCACCCGTTCAGGGCTCGGATCGCCCTTTAACTTCACACTCACAGCCTCGGAGTGACCATCCAGCACGGGCACGCGGTGGCAGAGAGCCGAGACTACAATCGGCGCCTCCCGCAGTTGACCACCCTGAACACGGCCCAGGAGCTTGGCCGTTTCCACTTCCACCTTGGGCTCTTCACCCTTGATGAAGGGAATCACATTGCCCATCAAGTCGAGGCTGGAAACGCCAGGATAGCCAGCACCACTGGCTGCTTGCATGGATGTCATCAGCACGGCTTCCACACCGAAGGCCTCGTGCAAGGGCGCAAGCGCCATCACTAATACGGTCGTGGTGCAATTGGGGTTGGTGAGAATACCGCCCGTCCAACCCCGCCGTTCCCGTTGCACCTCAAGCAAGGCCAAATGGTCGGGATTGACCTCGGGCACGAGCAACGGCACATCTGGGTCCATGCGGAAGGTCGCGGCGTTGCTGAACACCAGGGCACCCGCTTGGGCGTAGGTCGGTTCGAGATCGCGCGCCACTTCGGTATCAAGCGCACTGAAAACCACTGGCGAAAGGGCTCGGGATGGATCCGAGTCTTCCAGCACCTGGTCACCAAGGCCCATAAACGCATCTCCCTCCAATCGCCATTCACAGGCATCTTGGTAGCGCTTTCCGGAACTTCGGCCGCTGGCGGTGAGGTGGGCGATTTCAAAAAGGGGATGATTGGCAAGACGGCGAACGAAGCGTTGACCAACAACGCCGGTGGCACCGAGAACTGTTACTGGGATGCGGTACACGGGATACTCCTGGATAGGTAAGCGATCGGATGGAAGCAAAACTCAGGTGTGGTTTCGCGTTTGAGCGGTTTCATGGTTGCTCCAGAAAATGCAGGGCTAGCCTGCGGTTGAGTTCGATACCAGCATCCAAATCAGCCAGCGAAAGGTGTTCGTCATCGGTGTGGGCGACGGTGATACTGCCCGGTCCAGCAAGCACTACCGTGCGATCAGGGATCAGATCCCGAAGTTGTGGCGCGTCCGATCCAAAAGGCATGGCCCGATATTCGAAGCCAGGAATTTCGGGATAGGAATCCGGCGGTTCAGAAAGCAATACCGAGCATTCACCACGCTCGGGTCGGCTGGTTTCCACCCCATTCCGAAAGGTCGACCCCGGTACCGTGCGCACATGCAGATGGGCCTCGGCCTGGGCAGGAACGACATTCACCGCAACGCCACCCTGCAACAATCCAAGGTTCCATACTTCCGGACCGAGTTGAGAATCTTCTGTGCAAGGCAAACTGCGGATTTCCTGCACCCAATCCAAGAGATCCAGCGTGGCACTATGGCCCAGATGAGGGCTTCCGCTATGCGCCGAGCATCCCGTGCAGCGAAGACGTAGATGATCCAAACCACGTTGCCCCGAGGCTAGCTTCAGTTCGGTGGGCTCGCCGTTGATCAGCACGCGACAGGCCCGAAAGCGGGGCATCCATCGATGGGCTTCCGCCGCGCCCAGGCTATCCGTTTCCTCACCACAGACGCCCAGCCACGCGAAACCATCGTGGCCCTCGTCCACCAAACTTCGAATGGCCAAAAACTGTGCCA
>JAUYES010000746.1 GCA_030691225.1 Holophaga sp.
CCCCCAACCCAAGTAGCTTGGCTATACCCATGATAATTTGGCCCCTTGGGTGTGGTGCTGGATTTGGTGGTGGGAATTCTCAGCCCCGCCACGGCTAGCAAAGACACCGTTCGAAAACACTGGGCCTATGAGGTGGCAGGCGTACCCGAATACTTGATCGTGGATCCTCAGGAACAGGTGGCAGAACTCCTGCGTTTGGAAATCGGCCTCTATCTTTCAGCCGCGCGCCTGGAATGGAGCGCGGTGGCGGAATTACCGGGCGGGGCGATCGCCGGTGGTGGTGGGTAGGCCTGGAGTTACGGCCCCCAATATTGTGTTGTAGAATAAGGTATGCATACCAAAAGCGAAGGGCCCCATTTCGGGGGCCCTTCGTTTTTGCATCATTCAATCTTGTTGGTATTTACCGCCGGGGTCCGCGGGGGCGCCGGGGGCGCTCTTCGGTGCTGGCTTCGCCTTCGGGGGCGGGGGTTGCTTCGCCTTCCTGGCCTTCGACGGCGGGCATCAGCGCCTTGCGGCTGAGCTTGATCTTGCCGCGCTCATCCACGCCGATGCACTTGACCATGATTTCCTGGCCTTCGCTCACTTCGTCGGCGGGAGACTTCACGCGGTAGGGGGCCATTTCACTGACATGCAGCAGGCCATCCACGCCGGGGAGGATGGTGACAAAGGCCCCGAATTCGGTGACCTTCGCAACCTTGCCCAGGTAGGTGGCGCCCACTTCGGCGCTCTGGATCAGATCGCCGATCATCTTGAGGGCGACCTGGAGTTTTTCCTGGGTGGGGCCGGCGATCTGGCAGAGGCCATTGTCGTCGATGTTGACATCGCAGCCGCTGACATCAATGATGCCGCGAATGGTCACGCCGCCCTTGCCGATGACGTCGCGGATTTTTTCCTTGGGCAACTGAATGCTGTGCATCTGGGGAGCATTGGCGGCGAAGGAGGATCGGGGAGCTTCGAGCACCTCGCTCATGGAGGCGAGGAGTTCCAGACGGCCCTTCTTGGCTTGGTCGAGGGCCTTGGTCAGGATCTCGGTGGTGATGCCGCCGATCTTGATATCCATCTGCAGAGCGGTAATGCCGCGCGTGGTGCCCGCGACCTTAAAGTCCATATCGCCGTAGTGATCTTCCTGACCGGCGATATCGGTGAGGACCACGAACTTGTCGCCGTCCGACACTAGGCCCATGGCGACACCCGCCACGGCGGCCTTCAACTTGATACCGGCATCCATGAGGGCCAGGGTGCCACCGCAGATGGTGGCCATGGAGCTAGAGCCATTGCTCTCGGTGATATCGGAAACCACGCGCACCGTGTAGGGATTGGCTTCGGGATCGGGCAGGGCGGGCATCAGGGAACGCTCGGCCAGCATGCCGTGGCCGATTTCGCGGCGACCGGGCCCACGGTTGGGCTTGCACTCGCCCACGGAGTAACCGGGGAAGTTGTAGTGGAGGTAGAACTTCTTCTTGTATTCCTCTTCAAGGCCATCGATGACCTGAATGTTCTGGAGGGTGCCCAGGGTGGCGGTGACCAGGGCCTGGGTTTCGCCGCGGGTGAAGAGGCAGGAACCATGGGCGGAGGGCAATACGCCGACTTCGATATTGAGGGGGCGAATCTGGTCGAAGGCGCGACCGTCTAGGCGCACACCCTGCTGCAGAATGGCGTTGCGGAAGAGGG
>JAUYES010000748.1 GCA_030691225.1 Holophaga sp.
AACGGGAAGGCCATCCTGGATCTGCAACTCAAGGGCAAAATCAACGGGCGTCTTTCCTTGCAGGGTCGGCCCACCTTCGATCTCATTACGGGCACTCTGCAAATTCAAGAGCTCGACTACACCCTGGAAAGCCGCAGCTGGATTACCAAATTTGGTGAATGGCTCTTCCGCAGCAGCCTCAAAAAGACCCTGCAGGAGAAGGCCAACTGGTTCATGGATAAGAGCCTCAAAGATGTAAAAACCCTGACCCAGGAAGGCCTCAATCGCCCCTTGGGACCAGGTCTTACGATCCACGGCACCCTGGGTGAAATGACCCTTGGGCAACCGGTTGTGCTGACCGATCGGTTTCGCGTGGAAGCCAGCATCAGCGGGCACGTGCAAGTCGAGGTGGATGCGGCGGGCATTTTGAACGCAGCCAAATAGATCTGCGAGTGGCTACTTGCCCTGAGCTGCTCCCAAAATGCGTTCCCACGCACCTGGCCTTAAATGACGTTTCAGGTGCTCAGCCCAGCGCTGAATCCTCAACTCCAAAGGGTCGGCGATGTGAATGGGCAATTCGGGATAACCCCGGTCTCGGCGCACCCGATTCAGAAAAGCGCCGCGCCAGGGATCACTGGCCAGCAGGCCGTGAAGGTAGGCGCCAGCCGCTTTTTTAGAGCGCCAGCCCACTTCCGCCCCACCTACAGCCAGCGCTTCGCCACTATCCAAAACCAGCTCCGTGCGGCCATGGTGAATTTCGTAACCTTCCAGACTGTGACCAGCCTCCGGCCAAAGAGAACGCGCCTGAGCTTGTCGAGTGATTTTCTCCGCTTCGAAGCGCGTCACCGTGGGCAGAAAGCCTAGGCCAGGAAAGGTTTTTGGCCCACCTTCGCTACCACCTTCATCGAGCAATGTTTGCCCCAACATTTGATAGCCGCCACAAAGCCCCAACATCCAGGTGCCTCGCTCGGCGGCTTCTCGTAGCGCCTCGGCCATGCCCGTGGCCGTGAGTTGCACCAGATCACCCACGGTGGCCTTGGAACCCGGCAGAACAATCAGATCCAAGCCCGGCACCAGTTTGGGATCCGTCACCCACGTCATGTGCACATCGGGCTCAGCCAGCAGAGGCGCTAGATCCTCGGTATTGCTCACCCTGGGATACAGCACCGCGCCGACGTTCAATTTGTCATCGGGGCCGCGCTGATCCACGGGGATGCGAAAGGGACGGTCTTCCTCATCCAGCCCATGCTCAACGTGCGGTATCAGGGCCAATACCGGCAGGCCGGTGCGCGTTTCAAGAATCTCGATCCCATCTTCAAAAAGGGCAGCATCGCCCCGAAAACGATTCACCACGATGCCGATCACCCGTGCCCGATCCTCGGGCGGCAACAGATCCAAGGTGCCAATCACCTGCGCGAACACACCGCCCCGATCAATATCGGCCACCAGAATCAGCGCCGCCTTCACTTCGCGAGCCGGAAGCAGGTTCACGAAATCCCGGCTCATCAGGTTCAATTCCACGGGACTGCCCGCCC
>JAUYES010000762.1 GCA_030691225.1 Holophaga sp.
TGTGAACTCAGTCACCCGGAAGTTCAGAATCTCGCCTGATCGAAACTTGATCTTGCCTTTGCCTCCAAGCATTAGAAGGCCGCGGAAGCTTACCCAAACCAGGGAGTTATCCCAATCAGGCCACCCCTGCACCTCGGCCCAGCGTCGCCAAACAGAGGCCGGGTTCGCGGTGGTTTCCAGCTTGTGTTCGACGTGCCACATCCGCGTCTCCTCGTCCCGCTGGGAGTACCGGTGCGGGGCCCCGCGTCGGGGCATTGTTCCAGGGTACCCGCTCGATGAGCCCAATTCACGGGATAGACTGAGGGAACATGCGAGCCCTCGCCTTCATCTCAGGAATATCATGTTCAAAATCACTTTTCAAAACAAAGCCACCCACGAAGTCGAGCTTGAGCAGGAGGCGACGCTTCTGTCGGCAGCTGCAAAAGGCGGTGTGGGCCTCAACCACCGTTGCGGCGGCCATGCCCGCTGCGGCACCTGCAAAGTAACCGTGATCGAAGGCGCCGATAACCTTTCCGAAATGGGCGCAGCCGAGGGCCGGATTCTCAAAGTGTTGAAAGCCGCCCCTGAGGAGCGGCTTTCCTGTCAGGCCTGGGCCAAGGGTGATGTCTGCTGTAAGGCCTAGGGGCCTAATCGATCAAAAAGCCTACGCCCTGCCAAACCCGCACCTTGGTTTTGCCTTCGGCAGCGCGGGCAGGGTCGAAAACAATACGCTTGGCGGCCTCCACACAGGCCTCGTTGGCTTTTTCAACCCATTCACCTTCGCCGGGAAGGCCCTGCAATAGTCTGGTGGCCAGCACTTCCCCATTCTCGCTGATCAAGACATTGACCACGACCACGCCACGATCGACCTTGCGTGTCTTGGGTGTAATGCGGTTCAAGTTCATGGCCTTGGCAGGTGTGATATCGGGACCAACGACCATCAAAGCGCCTTCAGCAACTCCTGACTGGAGTTTGGCCTCAAGAGCCTGAATCTGCTTTTGCAACTTTTCGTTTTCAGCGAGGAGAAGGACGCCATCGGCCTTAGCCTTCTGTAAATCCCCCAGGATGGCATCGCTACCCGATTGGTTTTCCTTGAAGGAAGCCTTCATCTGCTCCAATTCTTTTTGGCAGGCGGCCGCCTGTTTTTGTGCCAGTTCACGGGATTTGGCCGCTTCGGCGAGATCCTGCTGGATATTTTCGGTAGCCCCTATCCGCTCTTTGAGTTCATCGCGTTCAGCCGTCAGTTTTTTTACCTGCGCCTGCAATTGGGCGACAGTGGGCTTGGGCTTGGCTCCAAACACGGGCGCAGCAGGCGCCAAGGTTATAAGAAAAGCAGTGATCCAGGTTGCAGCGGATACAGCAGTCACGGTTCCTCCAGGATGAGGAGGGGCGCTAATACTGGCTGACGCCAGGCTGGATCCCCCCCGAATACGGCATCTGAACCTTGAGAATCCCACGCTTAAGCAGCTTCGAGAAGATGGTCAGGCATTCCTCGTGCGTAAAAGGAGAAATGGAGATGATGTCCTTGATGCTCCAAACGCCATTAACCCGGGTGGCCAGGAAGGCTTCGTTCGGGCCAAGTTGCGCCTGCATTAGATCTTCGATGCTGATGGCCAACTCAGGAATTTGGGATTCGTCGATATCGACATCATCCAGCATGTGCTCAACCACCTCCAGCATCCGAGTGGCTTCGGCGAGGGCTGGCTGCTCTTCAAGAATGTTCATGAGTTCCGATTGGGCTTCCTGAAGCTTTTGTTTTTCCACCAAGTGGCGGGCACGCTGCAACTGCAGGCTGCTCCGCTCGCCCAGCTTGCCGCCGGGTCGAGTGATACGAACCATTCCCTTTTCATGCAGATCGAAGAGCAGTTTTTGGACCTTGAAATCCGTGGCACGCATCTCAATAACCAGCTCGTCCACAGTTTTTATGCCGTTGAGACGGGACAGAAGATCCGCATCCTCGGGCGCCAGCGGTAGCATTTCTGCGATGGCCTCCGAAACCGCGTCCAGCACAGCGTCCCCGCCTCGAATCACCTTCTTGATCCGTTTCCATTCATCGACCCGCCTGGCACCTTCCAGCACAATGCCCGTGACATCCAGATTCAACAAAACAGCCTTCTGGGGTGGCTGGGCGCCATCGTGGAATTCGAAATTTCCAAATTCCCACAAGAAGACATCAAAAATGGATTCATCGACCTTCAACTGCACGATACGACGTATCTCGGTTTCAGTAATCAGCTGGCGATTCACCAAGATGCGGCCCAGCAACTGATTTTCATCTTCTTGTGAAGCCAAGGCCTCGCGAAGCTGATCTTCCGAAATGCGGTTGAACGCGAGTAGATACTGCCCCAAGTACTCGCGAGGATCCGAAGACCACACCCCCGTGATTCGCCCCTCGGCAAAAGCAACCCGCTTGGTGTGCATGAAACCCTGAAGCTCAAGCACGCCTGTCTTTTTCCCTACCGCTAGCCACTGGAGGATATCCTCCAGTCCCATGGTCGCCAAATCACCCTTCAACCCCATTCGGGTACTCCTGCTCGAAACTAAGACTACGCGCCACGGGCACCGAGACCCAAAGGCAGATTAGTCCTATCGGCACCGCTCGGCCAGAACATAACTCATAAGGACTCAATCACATCGCGAAGAGCTCTATTCAATAGCGATGGATGATGCCGCGCCACCTGTTCTTCTGGATCCAAAAGCGGCTGCGCGAATAAGGGAACTCCGCAAACCAATTCACCGGAAGGAAGCAAGGGGTTGCCACCTTCATCTCGGTAGCGCTGCAAAACGGGTTCAGGCAGGAGTGCATTGTTCGCAATGACCGCCGCGAGGCCGAGCCCGCCAAAGGCTTGAATGCTAGCGACATGGGTTTCCAAATCCAATCCGGTGCTTTCCCCGGGTTCGGTCATGAGGTTGGCCACATAAACGATGGGCGCCGCAGACCGAGCCAAGGCCTGCTGAAATTCAGGAATCAGCAAATTGGAAATGGTAGAGGTATACAAGCTGCCCGGTGCCAGCAAGATCAGGTCGGCCTGGAGAATGGTCAGTATGGCTTCGGCGAGGGGTTCGGCATCCCTGGGCTCAAGCCAGAGCCTTGCCAAGGGAGGCATGGAAGTGTTGACCTGGGTTTCGCCGATGTAGACATTGCCTTGCAGGTCTTCTGCGCAAAGAGTGACTGGCACCACCGATGAGGGAAACAACCGGCCCGCCGTGACCAAGACGCCGGAAAGCTGACGAATAGCCCGCACCCAATCCCCGGAAATATCCGCTAGGGCTGTGAGCATCAGATTGCCCAAGGAATGCCCGGCCAAGTTGCCTTCGCCTTTGAACCGATAGTTCAGGAGTTCGGATAACACCGATTCTTCTCGAGTCAGTGCCGAGAGACAGTTCCTGAGATCCCCAGGCGGGATACCGCCCAATTCGTCCCGCAGTCGTCCAGAGCTACCACCGTTATCCGAAACAACCACGATGCCCGTGAGGCGCCAAGGATCGCGACTACGCCCTGCTTCGTGCTTTAGGGCCCGTAGCATGGCCGCTAGCCCCGTGCCTCCGCCGATGGCCGCTACCCGCAGAGGCTGATCGGCATGGAGGCCGCGAGGGCCAGGCATTGTGGAACCTAGTCTCTTTCGAAGGCAGCGAAAACGGAATCGTACCGCACGCCATCAAAATCGCGCTCAAGGCGGAAGAGCACTTTCAATTCTGGATCAATGGCAATGGCATTCTTCAGGGCCTCGGCAGCCTCATCGGATTTGTCGAGTTGGGCCAGAGCGGTAGCCTTCAAGAAATGCAGGTGAGCATTGCTGCCATCGGCTTTCAGTGCCTTTTCCAGCACCTCTAACGCGGCATCGCTTTCCTGCTTATTCAGGTGAAGGGTCGCCACCATTTCAGGAAGCTCCTTGCCTTCACCCGCCTTGGCAAGCCGCGCTTCGATCGTGGTCAAGGTCGCACGAACGGTATGGACCATCCCGTAATCAGCAACTTCCCGAGCTTCAGCCAGGAGTGCGGTCAAGGCGGTCTGGGCTTCCTTGAATTTCCCACCACAGAACAACGCCATTGCGCCATTCAGCTTGTCACCAAGTGGGTTGTTGTGTTCCTTCGCAGGAGCAGCGCTCGTGGTCGCGGAGGACTTCGCTTTGGTCGGCATGCTTTACCTCGGTGTCATTGCATCCCAACTATACCTTGAAAAGTACCGACTCGCGGTTCAACAGGCGTGTCGAAAGCCAAGTCAAGGCTCCGGCCAAACCCACGGTCATCAATAAAGCAATGGTGTATTCCAAGGGATCGCCCTGTTGGCTGAAATATTTTCGAATGGCAAGGCTCACATTCAGAATGGGAACGTAGGGCAAAAAGGCCAATTTTTCGATGCCCGGCGCCATGGAAAATACCGCCATCACCATCACAACCACAAAGCCCGGCATGATTGCCGTGCCCGCTTCCACCGTGTTTTTGGCCTGAATGCCCATCATCACGATGAAGTTTGCGAACAGCAGCCCTAAGGGAACCATAAGGAGGAAGGTGAGGCTGAGAGTCAGAGGGTTGGCCAGGGCCGACAGGCTGCCCATTTGGGCCCCCGCAGCACCGCCAGCACCGGCACCACCCGTGATAATCCGACCGATGGATAACCCCATGCTAAGGAGATTAAACAAGGCACTGATGATCCCAACGCCAAAAACAAATAGCAGCTTGCCCCAAATGATCTGATTGCGGGGAAGGCTGGTGCACAAAAGGCTCTGCAGGGTTCCTCGTTCCTTTTCACCGGCAGTGGTATAGATGCCTAGCTGCATTGAGCCTGCAAACATCACGATCATCAGCAAGTAGGGAAGGAAGCCTCCAAGCAATTTCCCCACAAAAAGCCCCATATCCCCGGCATCTTCCGTCTCAATTTTCGTGGGGACCGCCAAATCGAGTGAAGCCCCTAGGCTATTCAGGCGAGCCTGAATCCAGGCTTTGTCTTGCTTTTGCAGGGTTTCCTTCAGGCGGCTCAGCGCCAGTTTCGAAGAGTTATCACTCTTATCGTAGGTAGCCTTGAGTCCAAATGTTTTCTGGCCTTCAAGCTTTGTGACCGCATCCGCATCCACTTCCAGCTTCATTTCCAGTTTCTGATCGCGAATGGCCTGTTTTACATCACCCGGAGGTGCCACAACAATCTCAAAGGCCTTGCCATCGGCCTTGAGCAGGGGCTCAACAACGTGTCCAGGATCCACCAGCATGATGCGGCTGGGCTTGTTTTTACGGGTGGCTTCATCGTTTTGGCTGAGCTTTCCCATCATGGTGAAAAGCAGCGGATAGAGGATCACCGGCATCAAGAACGTGAAGAACATCGTCTTCCGGTCCTTTGAAAGCTCCATGAATTCCTTTTTGCAGACCAACAGTGCTCCGCGCATCCTAAACCTCCGCCGCGCTGAGCGCTGCCAGTTGGAAGAACACTTCATCGAGTGTCTTGGCATTCCAGGTTTCGAGAATCTGCTTAGGAGGCGCATCTCCGTGCAATTCTCCGTCGAAGATGATGCCCACGCGGTCGCAGATCTCGTCCACGAGGGGCATGACATGGGTGGAAACAATGACCGAACGCCCTTCGGCCCGCATGACCCGCAGCAAATCCAGCACGGTTTTGGCAGTCAGAACATCTAACCCCGTGGTGGGTTCATCAAAAATCACCACCTTGGGATCATGCAGCAAGGCACGCGCGATCGAGACTTTCTGCTTCTGCCCACTCGAAAAGCCCTCCATTTTCACATCGGCGAAATCCAGCAGATGAAGTTTTTCCAGTAGATGCAACCCTCTGCGTTCGGCCACCTTCGCGTCGACGCCCTGAAATTCGCCGAACAAGCGGAGCAATTCTCTGGGTGTAAACCGCCCGTAGACATTCAGGTCAGTGGAAAGATACCCCACCACGGATCGTGCCTTTTCAGGCTTTTCCAAGGTATCGATACCGCAGACCTGGATCTGCCCCTGATCTGCCTGCATGAGGCCCGCAATCATCCGCAGCGTGGTGGATTTGCCGGCGCCATTGGGCCCTAGGAGACCGTATATTTCGCCCGGTTTGACGGTCAAGGAAATGCCCCGCACTGCTTCAATGCGCTTCTTTGCGTTGGATCGTTTGTCTTTGACTGTGAACGTCTTGTGTACGTCCGTGAGCTGAATCACGCGCGCCTCCCGGAAAAAGAATGAAGAATGGAGTCTACCGCGCACGGGCTAGCCCCTCCACGCCCAGGACGAACTGGAGGCTCAGACCGTTGAATGGCGGAATCAGGGGGGCTTATCGGAGGCCCATATACACCAGCACCGCACCCGCGCCGATGCAATAAACCGCGAAGCCGTTCAACTTGGGCTGACGGGTGAAACGGTCCAGGAGGCCAACGGCGGCATAGCCCGAAACCGCTGCCGCCACCACTCCTGCCAAACACAACAGACCCGCATCACTTGATCCAGCGGGAAAAGCCAGTTCGGAAGAAAGTGGTTGCCCGGAAAGCAGCGGCTTCACCAGTTTTTTCCCTTCAAAAAGAGCCGCGGCAGCAATGGTGGGAATGCCCAGCAAAAAGCTAAACCGCGCGGAGGCAGGCAGCGCCAAACCCCGAAAAACGCCGATGGAAATAGTGGAACCACTGCGAGAGAGTCCGAAGCCGCCACCGATGCCTTGGATTGTCCCCACCGCCAGGGCATCCAGAGCGTTCATGTCGTCCACGCCGCGCCCTTCTCGGCGCTTGGCCAGGGCGTTAGCCGCGAATAACAATCCAGCCGTGAGAAACAGGCAAATGCCATAAACCCAAATATGCTCCTTGGCTAATTCCTTGAAATGGCGCGTGCCGAGCGCAAAAACGCCCGTGGGGATCATGGCAATGAAAAGCCATTGCGCCAAACGTCGACCTTCTGGGTCCCCACCAAAAATGCCGCGCAACACTTTCGCGATCTCCGATCGGAAATATACGCATAGCGCCACCAGCGTTCCCACGTGCAGCAGCACATCGAAGGCCAGCGGCATACTGCGCTTCAATAGCAGGTTTTCTACGAGCGTGAGATGGGCCGTGGAAGAGACCGGCAGAAATTCAGTCAATCCCTGAACAAGGCCCAACAGGATGGCGTGCCATAGATGCATTAATGCTCCAGCGCAAAAGAATAGTGTGCCAGAGCGGCACCCTCATACCGCCGATTCCCGGCATCGAGCATGGCTGGTGATGGCGTTCATACTTCCTCCCGGGGAAGACTCCGAAGAATTGCTAGGTATTCCCGGTGTTCCCGCCAACCTCGCTTCACGGTCAGGACGGCCCAAATCAATACGACGACCTGAAGCCCCAAAAACATCAAAACCAGCCAATTTTTCATGCCCTCGCTCACGTTAAAACCCTCGCGGTTGAAGGCGTAGGCAATCCAAATCACACCCTGCCCCACCAGGACCGCATAGGTTTTCGCCTCTTCCACACCTCGGACACACCAGGGCACCGCGACCAGATACAACCACGGAAGCGTGGCGACCCAAAGCCAAGGCTGCCAAGTGAGGGGAATCTTACGGAGGGCGTTCAGTTGTTCGGGATGACGCAAAATATTGAAGTAGCCACTCACGAAGCCGAGCAGAACGATGGTTTGGAAAGCAAACAGGAACAGTGCGATCCCAAAAATCCAAAGCCATCTTTTGCGTTCAATGGCTGCATTCGGAATGGGCTTCACTTCACCCAAACCGCGGTATAGCCATTGCCCCAGGATTAGTTTC
>JAUYES010000780.1 GCA_030691225.1 Holophaga sp.
AACCCTCGTCACGAAAATGCTGAATGGCCTCTTGGCTGGTAACGGTCTGGCGCTGAAAGGGACGGTTCTCCGCCACGATCTGGTGCATGCGCGTTTCGATTTGCGCAAGATGATCCGTAGGCAAGGGCAAAGGCGCGCTCAAATCGAAGTAATAGCCACCGCCCAAGGATTGCCCCACGATCACCTCGGCCTCGGGGAAGAGCTCCTTGGCCGCTTCAAACAAAATGAGACAGGCTGAACGCCGATAGACCGCCGTGCCCTCTCGCTGGGAATAGACTACCGGCGTAATTTTGCAGGCGTAGCAGATGGAACTATCCAGGCTCACCAGATGCTGATTGATCTTGGCGGCTAAGGGCTTTCCACCCTCGGGCGGAAACCGCTTCAGCAAGTCGATGATCTTTTCCCCGGATTTCACGGGAAGGCGCTGGCCTTCCATCAGCACTTCGATTTGGGAGCCACTCATGGGAACCTCAATGCGAATTTCTTTTCATGCTATCGGACCCAACCGCGCAGATGTTGAAGGCTGGAAGCAATTTCCATCTTTTATCCCCTTAATCCCCTTCATCCTGGCTTTCCTTTTTGAAAAAGAAATGGAGCCAGGATGAAGGGGATAAAGGGGATGGTTCAACTACGCTACTCGTCCCTCCCGGCAAAGCGTATCGGCGCTGAGGTCGGCGCCATTGGGCCATTCCACAAAATAGTCGGCGTTTCTTACGGCGAGAAACACCGACAGATCTTTCAATTCAGCGCCGTGCCAGCACCTGCTTGATCGCCGCCACCACCTGGTCTTGATCCTCTTCCGTGAGCCCCGGCCACAACGGCAGCGACATCAGACGATCGCCACTCCATTCGCTGTGGGGCAGCCCGTCCTTGGGCAACGCTTCGGGATGCTTGGCGTAATACTCACGGTAAAAGGCGTGGATGTGCGCCGGTCGATAGTGAATACCGGTGCCGATGTTTTCGTCCTTGAGTGCCTGCACAAAAGCATCGCGATCCATCCCAATG
>JAUYES010000788.1 GCA_030691225.1 Holophaga sp.
GGCGAGATGCCCAACATGACCGGTTGTAGTTTCGCAGTCCTCCATCTTCTTGCTCAACACGCGCAGTGAAACAGCAACCCGATCAGGAAACAGCCATGAACTGAAAACCGTAAAAGCGCTTGCTAATTTTGGGGAAGCCCTGGTAGTAGAAGTCACCGGCGCTGCGCGGCTTTATCGCGCAGCGTCCGTGTGGACTGCCGGGTTATGCCTTATTGTCACCGGCAACACGATATGCACTTGTCGTCCTTTCGGAGTTTACCGATACGGATATCACGGTGACACCACAATGCCGAACTCAAAACTTGCGATTTGCTTGAGAAAATGCAGCGCACTTACCTTGTACATCGTCCGTCCCTACGTGCCCTGACAACGAACCAGTTAATCTATTGATTGCTGTATTTACCTTTTTTCCGCGGTTATTGCAGCAGTGTTCCCACTCGATGTAGTTGTCTGATATGCGTGCTCGATGGCTATCGCCCTTTTGATCAATATTGACCGTTTGATCAACTAGATTGATTGTGAATGTAACTTCCTGAATATTCTTGTTATCGCCGACACGCAAATTGCAAACTAATACCAAGGAAGCGTTGTGGGCTACAGTCGGGGATTGTGTGGCCGCAGGAGAAGGAACAGGCGCCTCGATATTCTGACGATCAATGTCACCATGCCGTTGCTCAACTTCTAGTTTTCGTGTGGCATTTTCTCGCGGGTTCTGTGTGTTACGTTCTATTGCGTCAGTCACAGGATTTCGATCGATGAATTTGATTGGCGGCCTCTGACTAGAGCCGCCATCTGGACGTGCCTCATTGGAATTTACGACGCATGCTCCGCCGATGCCAGCTGCTGCCCGACAAGTTTGCACGTCGTAATACGCGCAAGTTGTTCCCCCACCATTAACCGCACAAAATGGGGCTGCTGCGACAAATACAGGTAGTAGCAAGCCTGACAATAAAATGACTTTCTTGTTCACGAATTCCTCCATTATTGAAATCGAGACCAGTATCAATGCGATCCAATACCTTGTGGTCTGAGTTGAGTGGACTTCGCTGGTATTTTGGCGAAGCCCACTCGAGCGCAGGGTTATGCATCAATTGGCAATGGCTCCCAAGAGACAAAGTTACCTGCATGAGGATCGGGATGCAGGAACTGCGAGTCAGCTAACGATGCAATGACCGCTGGACGTATTGGCGTAATCGCATATGGATTGTGATAAATGTCCAGCCGAATGGCGCCACGGGCGGCACCGCTCATTACGGCTAGAGCGCTGAGTTGCCTACAGGTATTGCGAGTAATTTTCCGTTTGCCCATGAAGCCTTGGCCGGTTACTTGCATGCCACTTGAGGCAGATAGCCCTAGGTGCACGCCGAACGTGCCGAACATGGCCGTCGTAACGGTGAATGAATCGATGTAGTTCAAGACTCCGGCATTGTTGTATACGACCAGAAGACTTGGCCGTCCTTCGCGTGCGACCGCCTTAAGTTGGCGATACCCCTCTGCAATTTGCTTTCGTAGCCTGGATGTTGGCGCCACAGCGCCTTCAATCATCAATCGTTGATCGAGCACCCGATTGAGTCGTTTGTCTTCGTCATTCTCGTCTAGCTGTTTGACTTCAACCGCAACGCGCTGAACATCAAGAACTATTTCATAGTCGGGCGTCTTGGAAGGTCCGGCGGGAATTCGGCGGCACGAAACAGCCTTGGCGGAGCATAAGGACTCAAATAGCTGCTCAGAAATCGTGCGATCGGTCATGGCTGACTCTTGGAGGCATAACGTGTAGGTGACCGGCGCTGCGCAGCTTCATCGCGCAGCGTCCAGAGAGCGAAGCGAACGAGGTCGACCGTAGGGTTATGCCTCATGGATAAGGAGAACGACGATGCAAATGATGTCCTGGATTGGCGCAAGAGCGACCGGAGACAGTAGGGTGACGCTGTTTCGATTTGAGAGCGGACGGTGGGAGCACCGCGAAGGGTGGAAGATTTCAATCTCGCTGCACCCGCGACTGTTCTACTGGCAAAAGCAATACAAGCAGCTTCGCGCCACGTTACTCGGCCTGAATATTCATTGGCGCGCGGCGTGAGGCATAACGTGGAGGTGACCGGCGCTGCGCGGCTTCATCGCGCAGCGTCCAGCGACCGAAGGGAGCGAGGTCGACCGCAGGGTTAGACATCGCTTTACTGCGCTTTGATTCCAAGGCGTCTCCTTACCTCCGCCTCCACTTTGGGC
>JAUYES010000809.1 GCA_030691225.1 Holophaga sp.
AACGGCGACGGCCAGGGCAACGCGTGGTGCGAATTCGGCGACATTGACAGCGAGGGTCATGCGAGCGACTGGAAGCTGGCAAAGCATATCGACCCGCTTCTCGCAGAAATTGCAGAACGCATCGCCGCCTTGTTGGCTGCGGGTTGGAACAGCGTTAGGGTGGTGACTGACCATGGCTGGTTACTCATGCCGGGCAAGTTGCCAACAATTCAAATGTCCAAAGACCTTACCGACAACAAATGGGGACGCTGCGCCTCGATCAAGCCAGGCGCATCGACTGACGAGCGTTTGTACCCCTGGTTCTGGAATCCGAATCAGCAGTTTGCCTTGGCTGATGGGATCAGCTGCTACGGAAGGTCAGTGGATTACAACCATGGCGGGTTGAGCTTGCAAGAGTGCCTAACTCTGGAATTGATGGTCACCAAGGGCGGTGCTGCCGCAGGCAGACCGGTGGCTGAAGTGACGGACATTGCCTGGAAAGGTCTGCGCTGCACGGTTGCGGTGGATGGCCAATTTGGCAGTCTGTCTTTGGATATTCGGACACAGGCGGGTGACCCGGCATCCAGCGTGGTGGTGAGCACGAAACCACTTAAGGAAAACGGTACCGCATCGGTGGTTGTTGAGGATGAACGCCTGGAAGGCAAAGATGCGTATCTGGTCTTGCTCAGCGCGACAGGCGAGTTGGTGGCCGAGGCAAGCACAAAAATCGGTGGAGGATGATGAATGATTGAATTGGATCAGATTGATCGCAAGGCCGCTTCCGTATTGGAAGGGTACCTGGTCCGGAAAGACCTAGTCCGCACATTTAGTCGGCAGTTTCCGGTCCCCACCTATGTCGTCGAGTTCATGCTCGGCCGCTATTGCGCCAGCACGGTACAAGAGGAAATCGACGAAGGTCTGGAGATTGTCCAGCGCCAGTTGAAGTCCCGGACAATCAAGGCGGGCGAGGAAGAGTTGTTCAAGGCCAGAGCGCTTGAAACGGGCGAGGTGAAGATCATCGACCTGATTACCGCTCGGGTCGATAACAAAGGCGAGTATGTGGCGAGTTTGCCGAGCTTGCGCCTGACCGATGTTCGCATCAGCAGCGAACTGGTGAATCAACACGAACGTATGCTGACAGGCGGCTTCTATGCCGAGCTAGGGGTGACCTTCGATGTGGCCATTGCCCAGGAGAGCAAGGGGCGTCCGTTTGGCATTACCTCACTCCGGGAGATACAGCTCTCAAAACGGGATGTCCTCGATACCCTCGCCAAGGCTCGCCGAGAATTCACCACCGAAGAGTGGAAAGAATTTCTGCTGCGTTCAATTGGCATTGAAGCGAGCGCACTGAGTGCACGGCAGAAGAATGCCTTGCTCCTGCGCATGGTTCCCTTTGTCGAGCGCAACTACAACCTGGTGGAACTTGGCCCGCGCGGCACGGGCAAGAGCCATTTGTTCCAGCAGGTTTCGCCCTATGCCCATCTGATTTCCGGCGGCAAAGCCACGGTGGCAAAGATGTTCGTTGAGAACACGGCCAAGGGCCGCCGGGGCTTGGTTTGCCAATACGACGTGGTTTGCTTTGACGAGGTTTCCGGCATTTCCTTCGACCAGAAGGACGGCGTGAACATCATGAAGGGCTATATGGAGTCCGGCGAGTTCAGCCGGGGCAAAGAGAGCATTCGTGCCGATGGCAGCATCGTTTTGGTGGGCAACTTTGACGTGGATGTTGAAAACCAGCAGCGCATCGGCCATTTGTTTGGCCCCTTGCCACCGGAAATGCGCAATGACACCGCATTTATGGATCGCATCCACGCGTTCCTGCCTGGATGGGATGTGCCGAAGATCAACAAGGATCTGGTGACCAATCATTTCGGGCTGGTCAGCGACTTCCTGTCGGAGTGCTGGACCCAGCTTCGAAATCAAAGCCGCGTCAGCGAATTGCAAAATCGCGTTTTCTTCGGCGGTGCGCTGTCGGGCCGTGACACCAACGCCGTGAATAAGACGGTCAGCGGTCTGTTGAAACTACTGCACCCCAGTGCCGATGACACGGTGGCCGAGGAAGACCTGGAATGGGCAGTGCGCATTGCGATGGAAGTGCGACGCCGCGTGAAAGAGCAGCAGAAGCGCGTTGGCGCGGCAGAGTTCCGCAACACCCATTTCAGCTACACCATGGGCACCGACGGCGTAGAGAAGTTTGTGTCCACGCCCGAACTGCAAAGCGACAACAGCATTGGCGGTGACCCGTTGGAGCCTGGCCAGGTCTGGAGCATCAGTCCTGGTGGCGTTGATGAGAACTCCGGTTTGTACCGGGTAGATGTCAATGAAGGCCCCGGCTCCGGGGTGAAGGTGCTCAACAAACCTATTCCCCAAGCCTTCCGCGAGAGTATTGGCTTTGCCGAGCAGAATCTGTACGCTCGATCTGTTCAACTGGTCGGCGACAAGGATCCTCGGCAGCATGAGTTCACCGTTCAGCTTCGTGCCTTTGATGCGGCCAAATCTGGTGCAAAGCTTGGCGTGGCGTCATTGGTTGCGCTGTGCACATCGCTGCTAAAACGCAGCGTGCGCGGTGGATTGATCATCGTGGGCGAAATCAATCTCGGCGGCTCCATAGAGCCCGTGCATAACGCGGTGACGATTGCCGAAATCGCTGTCGAGAAAGGTGCGACTGCGCTGCTGATGCCCGTAGCCTGCCGTCGCCAGTTGGTCGATCTGTCCGATGACATGGCCACCAAGATCGACATCCAGTTCTATTCCGATGCCAAAGATGCGCTGCTGAAGGCAATGGCAGAGTGACCCAGAAGGAAGAACACCATGGCTCTTAACCCATGTTTAACCTCAGTACTTTCCCCTTATAAATCATAAGACTAGCCGACGCTCCCGCCCAAGCCAGTTCTAACCGTTTGATTTGCATATGGAATTAGATCTACTCCTTACCCTTACCTGC
>JAUYES010000172.1 GCA_030691225.1 Holophaga sp.
CGAAGGCATCGGACCAGCTCACGGTTTCGCCCGCCTCTCCCTGGCAGGCGGTGTAGAAGGCTTCGAGTTCGAGCTTCAAGGGTTCGTCCTGAACGATGTCCACGACTTCGGGAACAACTTCGGGGCCATCGGCGCCCGCCACGAGCCGCAGAACTTCCAACTTCTGGGTTGCGAAATCCAGGCTGGCATAGGCATTTTCACCGAAGGCGCGGAAGGTCCGTTCCTTCTTGCGGGCCACGCGACTGGCAGTCACGGTGGCGAAACCACCCCCTTCAAAGCTGAGGCGCGCATTGACCAGATCGGCGTATTTAGTAAGCACGGGCACACCCACGGCTTCCACGCTCGTCACTGGCTTGCCCCAGAGGGCCAGCAGCAGATCCAGATCGTGGATCATCACATCCATGATCACGTCCACTTCCATGCTACGCATGGGAAAGGGCGAAACGCGAGTGGCCTCGGCGAAGCGAGGCTTGAAACCCAGGCGACGAAGGGCCTGCACGGCAGGATTGAAACGCTCCAAATGACCCACGGCGGCCACGAGTTTAGGATTAGCGGCCTGGGCCTGGCGCAGGGCCTTGAGCAGGGCCTCGCCTTCGGAAAGGGAAGCCGCCAGCGGCTTTTCCATGATCACGTGCTTGCCCGCAACCAGGGCCTCGATGCCGATCAGGTGATGAAAGCCTGTGGGGGCAGCGATCTGAACGGCGTCCACACTGGGCAGCACTTCAGCCAAGGTGGCAGCCCAACGCGTGCCGAATTTCTCGGCGATCTCACGACCACGGGTTTCGCTGGGATCCACCACGGCCACCAGTTCCGTACGCTCCGAAGCCGCCGCGATGCGAGCATGGTGCTGACCCAGACTTCCGACTCCCGAAACGGCAACCCGCAACTTACTCATGGCAACTCCTTGTTGGGTGGATGAAGGAAGGCGTCAGCCAAGGCAGCGCCGCAGATTAGGCTAGCCAATTCGCTAGCAATGGCCAAGGAACACCGGTTTAGGGCATGATGGAAAAGAGCCATCATATTAGGAGGTATGCGTGTACCAAGCCCTGTCGCTCCCGGTTCTCTCTCTAATTCTGGTCTCCGGAGCTCTTTCGGGCGCCACCCCGACCAAAGAGAAGGCCGCACCCACCAAGATGAAGGCTTCGACCTTCGAGGGCCTAGCTTTTCGCAACATTGGCCCCGCAGTAACTTCGGGCCGGATCAGTGATCTCGCCATAAACCCCCACCATACCGATACCTGGTATGCGGTGGTGGCCTCGGGTGGACTTTGGAAAACAGTCAACGCAGGAACCACCTGGTCGCCCATTTTTGATAATGAAGGTTCCTATTCCCTGGGGTGCATCACCCTGGATCCCAAGAATCCACTGACCCTTTGGCTGGGCAGCGGCGAGAACAATAACCATCGCTCCGTGGGCTATGGAGATGGCATCTACAAGTCCCTGGACGGCGGGAAATCCTGGAAAAACATGGGCCTGAAGAACTCCGAACACATCGCCAAGATTCTTGTCGATCCCCGGGATTCCAAGGTGGTGTACGCGGCCGCTCAGGGTCCGCTGTGGCGATCCGGTGGCGAACGTGGTCTCTTTAAGAGCATGGATGGCGGCGAAACGTGGAAAGCCATCCTGAGTGTTTCCGAAAACACCGGCGTGACCGATGTGATCATGGATCCCCGCAACCCCGATGTGCTGCTGGCCGCCACACACCAACGGCGACGCCACGTCTGGACGCTTATCAATGGCGGGCCTGAAAGCGGTCTTCAACGCTCCACCGACGGCGGCAAGACCTGGACAAAAATTGCCAAGGGATTACCCAAGGAAGAGTTAGGCCGCATCGGCCTAGCCTTCGCCCCCTCACGACCCGACACGATCTATGCCATCGTCGAAGCTGCCAATAAAGGCGGCGGATTGTTTCGGTCGGTGGATGGCGGTCTCAACTGGGACAAACGCTCCGATTACGTTTCCGGAAGCCCGCAGTTCTATCAGGAACTGGTGGTGGATCCCGTCAACCCAGAGCGAGTCTATTCCATGGATACCTGGATGCAGGTCAGCCAGGATGGCGGCAAAACCTTTCAGAAATTGGGCGAAAAGAATAAGCACGTGGACAACCACGCGCTTTGGATCAACCCCGCGAACACGGACCACCTCATCGCGGGATGCGATGGCGGCGTTTACGAAAGCCACGACCTAGGCGCCAATTGGGAATTCAAGCCCAACCTGCCCGTGGCGCAGTTCTACCGAGTGACCACGGATAACGCGAAACCCTTTTACAACGTGTACGCCGGAACTCAGGACAACAACAGCTTGGGTGTCCCCAGCCGCACCCGCAACAAAGAAGGCATCGCCAATCAGGATTGGATTTTTACTCAAGGGGGTGATGGCTTTTTCTCCCGCGTGGACCCCACGGATCCCAACACGGTGTACGCCGAAGCCCAATACGGCGACCTTATTCGCCTGGATCGCAAAACCGGAGAAGCCACTGATATCCAGCCCCAGGCCGCTCCCGGCGAGGAACCCCTCAAGTGGAATTGGGATTCGCCGCTGATCATCAGCCCTCACTCTTCCAAGCGCCTGTATTTCGCCGCTCAGAGGCTCTTCCGCAGCGATGATCGAGGCGATAACTGGAAGGCCGTGAGCCCGGATCTTTCCCGAAAATTAGACCGAAACAAACTCCCGGTGATGGGCAAAACCTGGAGTATCGATGCCGTTGCCAAGAACACTTCAACGTCAGTCTTCGGCAATATCGTTTCCTTGGCCGAATCAACCAAGGTTCAGGGTTTGCTGTACGTGGGCACCGATGATGGACTGCTCCAAGTCAGTGAAAACGGCGGTGGCGATTGGCGCCGGGTCGAGAAGTTCGCGGGCATTCCGGACATGGCCTACATCTCGCGCATCGAGGCCTCTCGCCATGACGAGAACCTGGTTTATCTGGCCTTCGACAATCACAAAATGGGCGACTTCAAACCCTATGTCTTAAAAAGCAAAGACCGAGGCCGCACCTTTGAAAACATTACGGGTGATCTACCGGAACGAGGTTCCGTTTGCGCCGTGATCGAAGATCCCACAAGGCCCGGCTTGCTCTTCGCTGGCACGGAGTTTGGCGCCTTTTTCACCCTCGACGAAGGCAAGCACTGGATTCAGCTTAAGGGCGGTCTCCCCACCATCGCCATCAAGGACCTAGAGATTCAGACCCGTGAAGGTGATCTCGTAGCCGCAACCTTCGGCCGAGGCATCGTGATCCTGGATGATGTGACTCCGCTTCGGAAAGTCACGCCCGAGGTGCTGGAGAAAGAAGGTCATCTTTTCCCCGTGCGAAAAACGGATCTCTACCAGCAAACCAATCAGGGAGGCTCCCTGGGTGCCTCCTTCTTCACTGCGCCGAATCCAACCTTCGGAGCGGTCTTCACCTACTACCTTCGGGATGATGCGAAGAGCCTTGCCAAGGCTCGTCGCGCGGCCGAAAAGGATTCAACAACGCTGACTCACCCTACATGGGAAACCCTTAAGGCCGAAGCCCTAGACGAAGAGCCCAAGGTTGTCCTGACCGTAAGTGACGAAGCAGGCCAGCCTCTGCGACGCATCACTGGCCCCGCCAAGGCTGGCATTCATCGTGTGGCCTGGGATCTCCGGCTTCCGGACCCCGACCCTATTTCCATGAAGAAAAGCGAGCGGGATCCTTGGGATACCGCCGCCAACGCGCCTTTTGCAGCACCTGGCAACTATCGGGTGGCGATGTTTTTGCAGGCCCAAGGAAAAATGCAACCCCTGGGTGAACCCCAGTCCTTCCTGGTGACCCCTCTGGGTTCGGAGACTCCCACGCCTGAAGTGCAGCGCTTCCACCAGGATGTTGTCCGCCTTCAGCGCGCGGTATCCGGCAGCGCTCGGGTGTTGGGCGAGACTGATCAGCGCCTCAAATATCTGCGCAAGGCGCTGCTTGAAACGCCAAACACCACCCAAGCGATGCAAGACCAACTGAAGGCCTTGACGGTGCGACTGGCCGATCTGAAAGAGACTCTGGAAGGGGATGCCCTGAGAGCCAAACATCAGGAAGCCACCCTGCCTGGCATTACCGACCGCCTATCTCGTCTAACGGGAGCGGCTTGGCAGGTCACCACAGCCCCCACGGGCACCCAGCGCCGGGCCTACCAACTGGCAGCAGAAGCCTTCGAAGCCTTCCTGCCCAAGCTGAAGACTCTGATTCAGCAGGATCTGAAAGCGTTGGAAGATGCGCTCGAAACCTCTGGAGCGCCTTGGACGCCGGGGCGAATACCCACCTGGAACAAATAATCGTTTCGATCTAAAAAGAGCGGCGGAGGCTTGCCTCCACCGCTCTTTTTTTAGCCCCTGAGATATTCCGCCAACGCCAGCGGATACAGCCGCATCTCCTGCTCGTAGACGCGCTTTTGCAGAGTCTCCGGCGTGTCACCGGCCAGCACAGGAACCCGCGCTTCGGCGAGGTGGCGGCCGTTATCGTACACGTTATCGACCAAGTGAATGGTGCATCCAGATTCGGCCACGCCCGCAGCGATCACGGCGGCATGAACGTGCATTCCGAACATCCCTGCACCGCCAAATTCCGGAAGTAAGCCCGGATGTATGTTGAGGATTCGCTCCTCCCATTCCTTAGGCACCACGAGTTTTTTCAGCCAACCACAGAGGCAGATCACCTCGGCATCGGCAGCTTCCACCTGCTTTAGGCAGGCCTTGGAGTAGGCAGCATCGTCGTCGAAATCCTTGCGGGAAAGCACGCAGACGGGAACGCCTTCGCTCCGAAGACGTTCGATCCCAGCGGCCTTCGGATTGCTACAAATGGCCAGGACAGGCTCGGCAGGCACCCTGCCCTCTCGGCAGGCCTTTAGAAGATTCAAGGCGTTGCCGCCGGTTCCAGAGATGAAGAAGGCGATTTTTTTCATGGGATCAAAGGTCCACCAAAAAGACCGAAGGCTCCATGCCTGTGCGATTCAGAAACTGATCCCCAAGACTGGGCACGCCGCAGTTGGCCTCGTCGAGGTACACCGACTCCACGCGGTGCATGGGGTAGAAGCGGCTCGCAAGGGAAACCATCTCGATTTCCCCTCGCCGCACTAGGCCGAGAATCTCCTCCCAGGGGCTCACATCCACACCGCGCAGGGCAATACCTGCCGTTTCCAGGCCCAAGAGCCGTCCCCAGAGGCGTTCCCGCGGTTCCCGGAGCAGGACTACCACCAATTGGCCGTGTTCGAATGGCAAGGCGAGACTCATGGCAGCTCCAAATAACCAGTTCTTGATTCTAGTCCGTGACTCGAGTCATGGAATCCAGCCATTATCACTCCCTATGCCGGGTGCGGCTCATCGTATGATGAGGCTTGGGCCCAATGGGTGCAGGAGGCTTTTGTGGATTGCACAACACAGATCGAAGGAACCAAGGGCATCGTAAAACTCGATGGCCGTTTTACCTTCGATGCCGGTGCAACCTTCAAACAGAGCACCCAGGCGCTGCTTACTGAGAGCAAGATCTCGGAACTCCATCTGGATTTGAGTGGACTCACCTACATGGAATCCAGCGCCCTTGGCAACCTGCTCTTATTGCGTGAAAAGGCGGAAACGAAGGGCGTCAAAATCGTGCTGCTGCGCCCAACAGGAACGGTACGAACGACCCTGGATGCCGTGCGGTTTCATACGATTTTTGAAATCCAAGGCTAAAGGAAGTGCCTGACCCCATCCAAATTTCAAACGGTGTCGTGGTTCCAGCGGAGGCTCTCACCGTAAAAGCCGTTCGCTCTGGTGGCCCCGGCGGCCAAAACGTGAACAAGGTCTCCTCCAAGATCGAATTGCGAATCCAATTGGAAGCCATCACGGGAATCACTCCAGAGGCCCTGGAACGACTGCGCCACGCCGTTCGCAACCGCTTGGACGGAGATGGCCGCTGGATGATCATCAGCGAGAAAACCCGGGACCAATCCAAGAATCTCGAAGACGCCAGGGCCAAGGCTATTCACATCATTGCTGAAGCCTTGGTTCCACCTACGCCGCGCCACGCAACTCGCCCCACCCGCGGCTCCAAGACCCGGCGTCTCGAAGCCAAACGTCAGATCGGGGATAAGAAGCGTCAACGGGGTGGTAAGGATTTCGACTAAGAAGCTTCCATGGAAATTCGAAGCTGATGGGCACGATGAAACTTGAAGGCCAAGCTCTCGGCATCTTTGGCGCGCAGATTTACCTCGAGGTCCTGCAATTCGCCGATGAAAGCCTCCAAAGTCAATGCCAGGGCGTCGCTGTTGGCAATAGCGATATCGACCCAAAGCGAAGGGGGGCATTGCGCTAGACGGGTTGAATCCAAAAAGCCTGACCCCACGAGGGAAAGGTCCACGCTCTTGTTCAGGGAAAGCCCCATGGTCGAAAAGGCCAAAAGATGCGGTAGGTGGCTGATCAGCGCGAACAGGGTGTCGTGCTCCTGAGGGTCCATCTCCACCACGCGCGCACCAAAGGAACGCCACAAAGC
>JAUYES010000002.1 GCA_030691225.1 Holophaga sp.
CCCCCGCCAGCGGTTCGGGCGGAGACCTTTCCGCTGGCCAGATGGCATACCCGAAGGTGTCTCATCGCTCCCACCTCCCGCCCATCTTTTCCAGCAACTGCTTGCGGCAGCGGTGATCCCAGGTATAGACGGTGTTCAGCGCTTCGGCGCCCATGAGGTGGCGGATTTCGGGAAAGCTTTTGCCTTGGAGTTTGAAGCGGAAGAGTTCTTGGCAACGCTCGCCCATCTGGGCGATTCCGGCACTCAGCCGAGTCAGTAGTTCCTTGCGGGCCAGCATGGCCTCGGCGTCGGGGGCATCCCCGGCCAACGGGAAATCCTCTACCGAAACCTGGATATGTTCGCCATGACGAACGGTCTTGCGGCGCAGGGCAAAGGCCTTGAATCGCAGAATCTGAAAGGCCAAGGGCATCAGATCCTCCATTCGGTCAATATGTCCATATTTCTCGTGAATGACCACGAGCACCTCCTGCGCCAGGTCTTCGGCGGCTTCCCTCGTATATCTAGATGCCGCGAAGCCAACGATCCTTTCACGGAGATGGATTAATACCTGTTCCCGCGTCATTCCAAGCGCAGCGGCCAGGGGTTCCCCCAGGCCGAAGGAGGCCATGGCATGAGTGTCCTGGGTGGATTCCGTCACCTATGCTCCGTTTCCTTGCAGGATACGCCCAAGTTAAGGTTTTTCGGCCTCCAGCAACAGGAAGGGGATTTCCATTTCGAGTCCACCGGCATCGCGAGCATGAGCATCCAGACGGCGCAGCAGATCGGGCCGAATGGTTTCGAAAATATCCTCACCCACCGCTTCCACCCAGGATGGCAAAAAGGAAAGTCGAAAGGCAGGGTGGGTGAAAAGGGCTTCACCATCCAGCAAATGCCATGAAAAGGTGTGGTAAGTCTGAGCCGCAACGCCGAAACCAGCTTCCGACACCAATCGATACCAACGATCGGAAGGCGGTCGCTTGGCGGCGCGATGATCTCGCAGTGCCTGGATGTGGGAATTTTGATTCGCCGCTTCCAGGGCAGCTTCGAAATGCGAATAAAAGGTGCCAAAAGTCTCGGGGAGATTGGCCGTCATGAGGAACTGAGCCCCTGGAGCCGCCACGCGAAAACACTCGAACAAGGCCTTTTTGATATCGGCGACGTTGTTCAGGCCATTGTTGCTGATCACGAGGTCAAAGGCATTCGCTTCGAAGGGGATGGCTTCAGCGATACCCTCCTGGAAGGTCACGACGTGCTCACGCATCTGGGCCTTGGAACGCGCCCGACCCAGAGCCGCATTCCAAGGGTCGAGCCCCACGCAGCGAGCCGTAGGGCCGAGCCGGGCAGCGAGTTCGAGCAACGGGTAACCCAAACCACAGCCCACATCCAGCACTCGCAGGTTCGGCGCGAGATGAATCGCAGCCATCAAGGTCTCCCCGAAGGGTGCTGACCAGACCGGGGTTTCGTCGATGATCCCAATGGCTATGGGGTCTCCCGCCTGTATCAGCGTTAGCCACGAGTATTCGCTGGCAAGTTTCATGCTCGCCTCGCAAGTCAAAATCGAATTGTGAAAAGCATGACATGAGGAAACAACGTTCCCGATTTGCATTTCGAAAGACATTCGCTGTTTGATTATTTGATTTTCCGCGAATCCGAGAGAACGTCATCGTCAAAAGTAGGTTCGAGCCGATGAACATGGCATCTAGCCACGACAAAGGGTTTGGATATTTAAAAAATGCCCCACGCGGAGAAAGGCTTGGGGATCGCGGAGGTTGCCATGGATAGGGTTTGGTTCCCCCCATCCCTGGGGGCGCACCGTTCTTCCTCCTCGCTTTCGCAGCCAGTTCATGGGTGGCCCTACGTTCCCCTATGGCGGTTTTCAGCTTGGACATCCGGAGCAAGGCATAAGGGTCTTTCGGTTGTTGCTTGAACCAACCCTCCACGGGTTGTTGACCCTCGGGAATGCGCCCATGATCCAAAAGATTCTGAAGACTTTGATCTTCTGCCCAAAGAACGTGACAGCAAGGCTAGGTTCGTGATTTTCATACTTGCCTCGTCTACCCCAGGAGTGTCGCCAGGCAATTGTTGGTTCGAGGTTTTTCCTGAATGAAACACGAAGAATGTTTACATCACTTCGGCAAGAAACACGCATGGTTCTCTTTAAACGGTCCATTCAAATCGCCCAGAATGCGTTTAACTGTGGGGTCCTTCAGAAAGCGCGCGGAAAGCCAGCGGCGAGCTTCTACGCGGGGGTGGCTTTCCCCGCAGCGAAAATCGGCGTAAAGGGAAAGATCCGTATCGTGGCCGAAGGAACTGAGGGCCGTGATGCCGTAGCGCTCGGGTTCGTCGTGCATGGGGCTGCGGCGCGGCAGGTTCAGAATCGAAGCGTTCAGATCGTGCAGAGAATTCGCTTCGGCTTGAACAAAGGCCAGCGTGATTTCGCGATCCGCCTCGGTTTCCGTGGGCAAACCAAAGAGCAGGTAGGCGTGGTTCTTGATGCCGGCGGCGGCGGATCGTTGCAGCACTTGGCGCGCTTGCTCGGCGGACACGCCTTTGTCCATGAGCTCCAGGAGGCGTGGTGATGCCGTCTCCAGGCCCCACTGCAGCATGACGCAGCCTCCCTCGGCCAGGAGTTGAGCAAAGCCAGGCTCGGCGAAACGTGCTTCAAGGCGCACAAAACCATGCCAGCGCAAGGGCAGCCGCTCATCGCGGATCACCTGGGCGATGTGCCCCAGCATTGCAGGCGAGAGCGCCGAATCTGTCAGGTGCAGCATGGCGCCTTCGGGAAAGCGCGCGGCTACGGTTCGGAGCCATTGGGTTAATTTCTCGCGACCACCGGGGTTGTACGCGGGATGCAGATAGTCCGGACAAAAGGTGCAGCGCCGCCAGTAGCAACCACGCCCCAGGGCAACGGGCACAACCGGTTGGGGTGACAGATAGGCCGCCCATTCCACCCTGTCGAGATCCGGGGCCAGCACGCTGGCTTCCTGCAGGGCAATGCCTCCCAACTCGATGGCTAAGTCATCCATTTCGACTTCGGAGGAGGTGCTGAGCACGCGATGGAAGCGCTGAAAGGCGGGACCATCGAATCCGGCTCCTACGGCACTCCAGCAGGCCACCAAGGGGCCACCCAGGATGACCTGGACCTCGGGCCATTCTTCTCGCAATACCTCCGCAAGGCGGAACGTGGCAAAGGCCTGGTTCAGAAAGGTCAGGGACAAGCCAGCGTGGGTGACCCTGGCGGCGCGCAACCGTGGGATGAGTTCCTCGCGGTAATAGGCGTCGAAGGGGCCCGGCATTCCGGCCAAGGTCTCCAGATCACGAGAATCCTGGGGGCGACGACCCTCGACTTCCACATCGGCCACACGCAAATGGAAACCTGGATAGGGCACCGAAGCCAATCGCAACGCATTGGCCAGATGACTGGTTGCAGAACTGTACACGCGCCGCTGTTGGTAGGTAGCGGTGCGACGCAGAGGCACGACGGGCTGAGCTGCATCGCGCATGGCCTGCCGGAAGGCATTCATGGAACTCTGGGCGTAGCCCTCCGCCTCGGCTTGCCGCAAGGCCGCCTGCAATCGCTCTGGCGCCATGGCGTGGCGATACCACCCGATGCTGGCATCGATCTCGAAAGCATCCACGCCGCGGTCCCGAAAAGCACGCGCCGCCGCCGCCGCTGATAGGCCGGGCTCCGAAGGTTTGATCAGGGGAGGCGTAATGAAGGCAATGCGCATAAGGGAGGTTGGCCGCCCCTCAGGGTCTGCCCACAATAAATCTCAAAAGAAACGAAACGGGGAATGTGATGACTCAACAGTCTCTTGCATACCTCGCATTTCGCCAACGGCGAAACGCGAGAGCGCATTAGCTGGTGATGTACCGCTCCATCTGCTCAATGATAAATTTCTGCTGCGAAATGGTTTCCTTTACCAAATCGCCAATGGATAGGAAGCCTGCCACTTCACCGGCCTCGTCCATAACCGGCAGATGGCGCACATGGCGATCGGTCATGATGGCCATGCACTCTTCCACCGTTTGCGAGAGCGTTACGTAGAGGAGCTTGTGACTCATGACTTCGCGGATGGGAGTGTCCTTCGATGTCTTGCCATGCAGCACGACTTTCCGGGCGTAGTCTCGTTCCGAAAAAATCCCGACAGG
>JAUYES010000003.1 GCA_030691225.1 Holophaga sp.
TGAAACCCCCGCGCCAGTGGGGCCATGAATGAGAAAGAAGCGATGGTCTTTCAGGTCAGAAAAATCCAGGTCCTGACATCCTGCGTAGGGGCCGAAGGCTTCCAAAGTGAGGCGCAGGGGTTTCATTTTCGAACCTCAGAACGAAAAGTCCGTGCGGTAATCTCACGAAAAATCGTGGATTCCTCCTCGTCCATGGGGCGCCCTTGCATTTCTCTAAAAAAGCCTCGAAACAGAGTCTCGGGGTCCAACTCTCCCTGACTGGTTTCAAGAAGCTCCCCCGGACACGACGGAGCGTTTGTTTGGGGCTGGATGCTCAGAATATTTGGATAAACCTGGCGACACCTAGCCAAGGCATCCGGCACTGGCCCATGGTCTAGAAGATCCAGGAACAGATAATCCGCGGAATTTCCGTGAGGGCCTTCCAGAAGTTCCTGGAAATACCCGCACAAGCGCCGGAGATCTCGCCGGGGCGTGAGGGGCAGAGCTTCAATACGCACAGGCCCTTTTGACGGAATTTCCACCAAGGTCAAGCCTTTGGCGTGGTTGGCTTCTGAGACACTGTATTTCAGTAAGCTTCCCGCGTAGCGGACATGGTTAAACCCGACCTCCTGCGGGAGGTGGAGATGACCCAAGGCCGCGTAATCACAGTTCTTAAACAACGCCGCATCCACTTCCCCGGTAGCCCCAATAGACAGGCTCAACTCGGAATCGCAGGTCTCCGCCCCCGCCACAAGTACGTGGCCCACAGCCACAAAGCGATGCCCTTTGGGATGCCGACTGCGAGCCAAGGCTATTTGGGCCTTCAGAGCATCCTGATGGGTGCGGATCTTTTCATTCTGGAGGACGTTTCGAATGACAACCGGATCGGCATAGGGAAGAAGATGGAATGCCGTGGAACCAATGATCACGGGATTAGGCTTGGAGTCAGGGAGGCCTGCAACGTGCAAGCCGTGGGTCTCAGGGAACCTTGAGGCAAACCCTAGACGTGGGTGGCTATCGTGATTCCCGGCAATGAGAATGACGGGCACACCCAAACCTCGAACAATGCGATCGAGGGTCTGGTCCAACAGAGCCACTGCTTCCTTGGGTGGAACGGCCCAATCAAAGAGATCCCCTGCCACCACCAGAACCTCGGCACGAGAATCCTTCACCATGGCTGTGACTTGATCTAGTGCATGGGCCTGGTCATCCAGCAGGCTCGCATTGAAAAGAGTCTTGCCCAGGTGCCAGTCAGAGGTATGAAGGAAACGCATGCGGGTCCATAGGGAGCCAAGGGGCTTAGGCCAAGTATGGCACTCTGAGCGAAAATTCGACCATCCTTGGGGTCGGGTTGGTCGGCTCTTCTCAAGTCACCCCCAGGCACCGGCCGATACACAGGAAGCTGCCGATTTGTCAGCGTGGTACACCACCTCACCAAACATCCCGGAAGGGCTCCATGTTCAATTTTGGTAAGTCAAAAATAAAGATGGATACCTCCGCTGAACTCGCTGCTTCCCTTTTGGGCAAGGGCTCTCACTGGCATGGGGAGATCCAGGCGGGTCCCGAGGGTTTGTGTATCGAAGGTTTTGTAGAGGG
>JAUYES010000013.1 GCA_030691225.1 Holophaga sp.
ATTCAACAGCGCCGAATGAACTCTGATAGCTCTGCGCTCCAACCGAAATTCCAGTCAGGAGCAATACGCCAAAGGAAACTTGACGCAAAATTCTAGACAAATCATGGCCACAAAAAATACAGTTCAAGGCAATTCTCCGTAAGTTTCCAAGCAACGGTTTCGAGGCAGACGCGGAATCAGGCGACAGGGAGGGTATGGATCATTCTTGCTGGGCAGGAGTGTGATTTTGGTCATCGTTCACACGAACAGCAAAAGCCAGTGGGCTTCATGTGTCGACTCTTGGTGGGAAATCATGGGCGTTTGAATCATTTCAGAAGAGTGGTGGCTTATAGGAAGTATCCCTTGCTGGGATAAATACGAGGTCCTGGCTCATAGCGGAGCGAATGATCCGAGCTCTACATTCCTTCAATTCTTTCGTCGCCTCGCCCCCAATGCCCTTGCCGATGCTGTGCGCACCCTTGCCCCCAAACTAGGCCTTGGTGACGCACTCAAGGTGGCGGGACTGAAGATCGCCGGAACCAGTAGGTAACCCGATAAAGTTACTGACTCCAAGGTGGATCAGAATACCCAGAGGAGCCCCATGACCAAGGCGACCGCACCAACACATGGACTTGCTGTCCCAAAGGTGACAAAGCTCGGAAGAGGGCAATGGCCACGCCCGGAATTGATAGATGCGGTCGAACGCCATTTGGTAAAGGGTTGCTCACGAATACTAAAGGACCGGGGGCAGATCCTGAGATCTGACGATAAGGCGCGCATCGTAGCTGCGATCCCTTCAATCCTTCGTGTCTGCAACTTCTACCAGGAGGCGATTTTTGAACACACCCACTCTGCTCGGGTGAAGACTATCACAGACGACTTTGAATCTCTGCGGACCGCACTCTCCGAACGTGTCAGTAGAGATATGTCGGTTGTTCAGCAGGAACGCGCTTTGATCAGAGCAAGGGGAATGCATCACGACTCAAGAAATTGGCTCGCTCATCTTCCCTTGCAGTCTGGCGCATATTTGCTCCCAGCCAAAGATGGTCAATCTGGCGAGTCTCGGCAAGCTCGATTGAAAAAAATCTGGGAACTCACGAACGCGGCACGATTCGCTCCACCACCTCAACAAAGCCCCTTAATTAAGGGGGGGCCAGACTGGCTGCAACTCCAGAGCTCTGCTTACGGTTCGGTGAGGGACCCTTTGGATGCTAAGGCCGCTGATGGGGTATCCGAATCCCAGGGTCCTTCATGGGTATGCCATCCAGCGGAGTTATTGGAGCTACTAAATCTGGCCGAAGAAGCACTGTTGCTGGAAGTGAGCGGGCCAGACCGCGGAGGAAACACGAGTTTTTTCAAGCGTCGAATGAAGACATCCTCGAAGGACTCTTTTGCTTTTAGTTGCCTGCTTATCTACGAGCGCGCTCTTGGTGGGACAGCCAAACAGACCAACTCCACGAAACGCGCAGATAGGAATCACGGAGAAAGTCCATTCGAATCGAACTTCGATACGCACTTCGAGGAGTTCATCGCATTGGTCTCCGATCTGGCAGTGGGGAAAGATTCGCAGAAGGATTGGAAGATAGGCCCCGATCCCATCCGAAGGGCCATCTCCACTGCTCGAGCGTGGAGAAAACTCTACAAGGCGTCAGGCTGCAATGACGCCGCTGGATTCGAAGCGCTCAGCCCCGAGTCCCGGAATCACGCATTGGACGCGTTGAGCAAGAGAGAACGAATGAAACTAAATCCCACCTCGCGCCCCTGGGTCTAAAAGATTTTTCTATATTTCGAGGTAGGTCGAAACTCCTGTTACGGGTTCGCCTGAACACTTCTGTAGAACCTCATACCGAGGCGAACTTACAGGAGTCCATCATGAAGCCACATTCCAGCGACGCAAAGAATATCAAAGGGATGGTGGAACCCTACCCTCTTGCATACTGCGTCGAGAACACCGCGAAGGTCCTGGGCATCGGGCGAACGTTCGTCTTCCAGCTTATTAAGGAAGGCAAGCTCAAGGCCGTAAAGATCGGTCGCCGAACTCTAATTCCTGTGGTGGAGGCGGAAGCCTTCCTTTCTCGTCAAGGGGGTGCCGCATGATCCACGGAAGTAAAAAACCATCCCCAAGGCGGAAATTGGTTTTCTTTACTCCACATCGTTTTGAATTGGCCCATGGGGTGTGGCAACCAGTCCTCCGCGAATGCCGAAAGGGATCAAGAAACCAGGAGGTGATCTGATGGATTCAAGAATTGAGACATGGAAGGGTCCAGGCCTCAGGCATCTCGACGCGACCGAGTATCAGCTACTTAAGGATCGAGGGTTTGATCCAACCAACCTCGATACACCGTTTCGAACCAAGAAACGGCTCCGCATCGACGAACCAACCTTGCTTAATCTCGCTCTTGTGCATGGCATGCCTCGGTTTGTCGTGAACGGATCCGTCCATTTTCAAGTTGATCTCGCCATCACATGGTTGATGTTCCACCCCAAACTTTGGACCTCACTTTGCGCCAGTCGAATGTCTTGGCCTGCACCAAAACCTCCATCGGGAAGCCCCAGAGAATAGAGGCACTTGCAAAATGACCCGCCAAATAGCAAGCCAACGAACGGCTCCACCCTGGGCATCAACCAGACAACCGAACCCTAGGAAACCCAAAGCAATAGGGAATCTGGATTCATCCTCGCCGGGGCGTTGTTGCCTTACTTTCCATCTGGGGGAGTAGGTCATGCCCTCCCGCACATCCAAGGCGCCCGTCCCCCCCGTCGTCTCGACACGGCGGAGGGTGGATAAGCTGAGGCACCCCTCCGCTGTTGCCGCCGCCCGGGCCAAGGCTGCCCCACCGGTAAAACGGAAAAAGAACACCCTGCCGTGGGACGAAATCAAGGCGGCCTACCTAACTCCCACAATTACTCCCGATGGCTCGAGCGCCAAATGGCCGACCCTGGCAGATGTTGCCAAGCGCTTCGAATGCTCCGAATTCACCCTTCGTGAGCGGTCGGCTCGGGATGGATGGGTGGCTGAGCAGCTGCACGCCGCTGATATCTGGTGGCGGGATCGAACGAGGGTCTTGAATCGCCACATGGCACATCATGCTGGTTCTGTGGTGGCCCAGCCTCACCGCCGCGGCCTCGTTGAAGCTGGAAGGGGTCCGATAGTACGGGGACCGCTTGATGAACCTTCCGCGGCCTCGTTTAAGCGAGCGGGGTGTCATCCGTTGTCACCCCCTCCGCCGTTCCTTCCATGGTCTCGCTGAAGCCGAAACGTTAAAGGCGGTGCCCACCAAAACGGCTTTGGCATAGAGTGAACGGAAACCAATGCTCACCGGGGCTCAAGGGTCTCGATTGAGCAAAGTGCCGGGAATGCATTCCAGTTCAGAGTGGAACACCTCCATCCGGGAACGGATTTTGGGGATGGTTTGGGGATGGAGGCATTTTCGCCAAACACCTAGTCGCTTATATACAATAACACCCTAGATTTCTCTAGGGTGTTGTTTGGTAGCCCCAAGGGGACTCGAACCCCTGCTACCGCCGTGAGAGGGCGACGTCCTAACCGCTAGACGATGGGGCCTTGGTAGACCGAACAAGTATCTTAACCCGGTTCAGGCGGGGCGGAAAGCGGGTATTTTGGCGCGGCGGAGGGTTAGGATGGCCAGCTCGGCGGGGGCGGCGATGCGGATGGGGAGGCCTACTACACCTAAGCCTCGACTCACGTAGAGGGCTTTTCCTTCTAGTCGGTATAGGCCTTGGGTAAAGGGGCCGAGCATGGTGGCGCTATTCAGGCCGGGGATGGGGTTGATCTGGCCGCCGTGGGTATGGCCTGCAAGGGTTAAACCAGCGCCTGCTTCGCGGGCTAAATTCCAGTTGCTTGGGCGGTGCACCATCCCCAGGCGCCAAGCGTTTTTGGGCATCTGATAGGCGACGTCTTGAGGCATGGGGCCCGGGCCAAAGCGGATGCCTTGGAAGCGGCCATTCCGAGCCATGGGATCTTGAAGGCCAAAGAGCGCCATGGCTGCACCATTCCTTTCCAGAATGACATGGCGATTTTCCAGACAGCGGATTCCGCCTTGCTCCAGCGCTTGCCAAATGGGGCCTGGGTCAGAGAAGTAGTCGTGATTGCCGAGAATAGCGAACTGCCCCATGGGTGCCGGAAAACCCCTGAAAGCGGCCACCAGTGGGTCGATTTCCTGGGGGAGGCTATCCACAAAATCACCGGTAAAGAGAATCAATTCCGGTTGTTCGCGTTCAGCCATGGCGCGCCACCGGTGCAGGGTGGACGCCTTCGTAAGTGGCCCCGCATGTAAGTCGGTCAGGTGGGCGATGCGCAATCCATCCAGCCCCTCGGGCAGGTCTTGCAGGGGAATATCCAACCGCGTTATTTCGGGATCACCGTAGGCCGCCTTCACGCCAACGCCGCTGGTAACCGCCAACAGGCCCAGGCCCGCGCCAGCACTGCCCCGCAGAAAGGCGCGACGCGAAGAGTCCTCGAGCTTGGAAACGCGAGAGTGCTTCCACCAGCGGCGGAAGCGCCAGAAAAGTGAGGCCGCGGCCCACACCACTAGATTGATCACCGTAACCACCTGAAAGAGCATGGCGCCTAGCGAAAAGGGGCGCAGGAACAAGGCGAATCCGTGGGTCGCGTACCCCGAAAGTCGCAGCGTCATGTAGACCACTACGGGCAGATGGACAGCAATCAGGGCTACTGAAATCCAGCGGCGCCACCGATCCGGAAGCAATTGCCGCAGGCAGCGACGGTGCATAATTTGAAGCCCCAGAATCAGGGCAAAGAGAACAACGAACAGACCCATACGATCAGGGTCGCATCACCATGGAAAGGGTGCCAATAGTTCGATCCTTCGCCACACCATTCAACACTCGATGGGGCACAGGGGTTTCCATGCCTCAGATTTGCCCGGAAAC
>JAUYES010000015.1 GCA_030691225.1 Holophaga sp.
GCCCCAATGTAAGTCATGGTTCTCTCCAGTCGATCACTAGGGCGAGGGCATAAAAACGATCAGCAATTCTCCAAGGGAGGGATGATCATATTTTCCAAAAACTCCTGCCGTGGTAGGAATGGCCACAGATCCTCCAGGGGTGGAGAAATCATGGAGCCATCTGGTAGCTGCCTTGAAGAAAGGCATGGTGAACGAATCTCGTCAGGGGGTACCATCACTTCACATAACACGGGACCTTGTGAATCCAACACCTTGCGGAGTTTGTCCTTGAGTTGGTGCGGATTCTCGATTCGATCAGTGAGAAGTCCGTAGGCTTCTGCGATCCGAACCGTGTCAGGAAGCGTCAGGCCACTGCTGGCATCTGCTCCTGTCAGTCGACCGAAGTGCCTAGTTTGAGAGGTCCTGATTGAAGAATAGCCCCCATTGTTCAACACGAAGATCTTGATGGGAAGCTTCATCCGAACAATGGTTTCAAGCTCTTGGATGTTCATTTGGATTCCACCATCTGCTTCGAGGCAGATTGTCTGCTTCCCCCCGCTGGCAAGGCATGCCGCAAGGCTTGCGGGAAGGGCCAGTCCCATGGAGCCTGTTCCGCGATTGTGGAAGATCCTTTGTCCTTCCTTCACCTTGAAGGCCAAAAGAAAGGCTTCTACACATGCACCCGCAGCCATCGAAGCGATGATGGCTCCTTCGGGAAGAGTTTCAGATAGGGTTTCTGAAAACAGGAATGTACTTACGTGGTTCATTTCGTTCCGGTGCTCAGGGAGCACAACGGGGTAATTCGCCTTCCATTGAAGACATCGGGTCCGCCAGGTATCAATCCCTGAAGGCGCGCAACCCTTATGCTGTCGCAGCATCTCCTGAATAAAATCTCGTGCATCAGCACAAACAGGAACATCTATGTGAATGTTTAGTTTTCGGATTTCATTGGCATCGATATCAACAATCACCTTCTTGGCCGCTCTAGCAAGGCGATCATAGGCGTATCCCACCATGGCCATATCGAGACGGGCACCAATGGTGATCAAGAGATCAGAATTCTGGAGTGCAAAATTGGCCCCACGCGGGGCAATGGATCCCGGTCGTCCCACAAACAGAGGGTGGTTATCTGGAATCAAGTCGATCCCCAACCATGTGGTCAGGATTGGTACTCCGAGTTGCTCAGCCATCACCCTGAAATCAGCCACAGCACCGGCAAGGCGAATTCCATTACCAGCTAGTATTACCGGTCGTTGCGCCCTCGTAAGGTGGGCGAGGGTTTCAGCAACCTGACTTCGGAGCATGTCAGGGGCTGATGACTCATCTTCCTTCGTCGCATCGAATCCGATCAATTCATCCGGTTCTATCGTCGCGGCTTGAACATCCAAAGGAATATCCAGCCAAGTCGGGCCAGGGCGTCCTGTTTTGGAAAGGTGGATCGCCTTTTCCAAGTGGTACCGGATAGATGTTGGGTCAATCACGGTTATGGCGTATTTAGTGATGGGCTTCACGATGGGAATGATATTGATTTCCTGAACGCCCATCTGTCGCACACCTCGGCCAGTCATGAGGTCTGCGCGCTTGACCTGGCCAGAGAGGAATAGACAGGGCGTAGAGTCCAACCAGGAAGCGGCAACACCAGTCACAGCATTGGTTCCCCCAGGCCCCGTTGTGAACAGGGCAACCCCTAGGTTATTCGTCACGCGAGCATAGGCTTCAGCAGCAATAGCAGAGGCCTGCTCATGGAGGTTGCAGACGAATTCGATGCCAGGACAATTCCCAAGAGAATCGTTTAGGTGCATGGCACCACCACCGGGGACCATGAAAATATGCTTCACACCAAGTTCAGCAAGATAGCGGATGACATAATCCGAGAGCTTCACCAGCGCACACTCCTTAGTTCAATCATCCTCGTTGCAAAAGCCACAGATCTACCCATTCCCGCACGGCACCATTGCCACCGGGGTAGCCCATAACACGCTTTGCAGCTTTCAGAACTGCTGGATGCCCATCTGCTGGGACCGCGGAGGATCCTGCGATACCCATAGCAGCAAGATCGTTGATGTCATCCCCCATGAAGCAAATAGATTTGAGTGGAATCCCACGTGTCTCTGAATATTCCTTTAGTGCTGAAGCCTTGTCCTTGCATCCACGGTAGAGGTCCTGAATACCAAGTTTTGTTGCGTATAAGTCCAATAGGGGAGTGTCCTCTCCGGAGATCAAGACGACCCGAAGACCTGCCTTCATGCCACGCGAAAGGCCCATGACATCCCGAAAGGAAAAGCGCTTGAACTCTTCTCCTCCCGGCCCCCACCAAAAAGTTCCATCCGTTAACACGCCATCGACATCCAGAGCCAGCGAGGTGATCTCTTCCACAACCATCACCCTTTGCGGCGAAGCTTCTTCATGTTTGGAATTTCGCGATCGATCAATTGTTTGACACCATCACCCATGGATGTCTCTACCAACCGAATATCCTTTACTAATTGATTGATTCCGTTGGGTCCAAGGCTCGCGGCATGATCCGTGCCCCACATGGATCGATCTAGTGTGATATGCCGCTCCACTAGGCAGGCACCCAAGGCCACTGCGGCCACGGAGGATGCAAGCCCAGTCTCGTGGCCCGAGTAGCCTACCGGCAGTCCGTATCGCTTATGCATGGTTTGGATCGTGCGGAGATTTAATTCATTGTAGAAAGCTGGGTAAGTGCTGACGGAATGCAACAGAATCAAGTTCTCTCGTCCAAGCACTTCTACTGCGTGATCAACTTGGGCCTCGGTGCTCATGCCGCAAGAAAGAATGATAGGGCGATCCTTGGCCTTGGCTCTTGTGTATCGAAGGAGCTCGTCATCCGTGAGGGAGGCGGAGGCGATTTTGTAGCAGGGCACAGGAAACTGATCGATGAAGTCCACGGAGGCCTCATCCCAGCAAGAGGCGAACCATGCGATACCCGTTGACTCGCAGAAGGAATTAATTTGCTCGTATTGGCTCTGGCCAAATTCCAGTCCCCGCTTCAGGTCACCATTGGTGGGCCCAAAGGGGTTCTCTCGGGGTTTCGCCAATTCCTCCGGCGTATAGACGACATCAACGGTTCGCTTTTGGAACTTCACAGCATTGCACCCCGACGAAGCTGCAAGCGCGATAAGCCCCATGGCCAGCGCGGTGTCGCCGTTGTGGTTGATACCAATCTCGCCAACAATATAGCAAGGCTCACCATCACCGAAATATCTATCCCCAATCTTAACTTTGCTCATGAGGAGACCTCCCAAAAATTTGGTCCAGTGGGCTTTGGCAATCACTTTCTATGCCAGTTCACCATTCGACGGATTCCGTCTTTAAGTTCGATTGTGCCGAGCCCAGTTGTTTGGACTAGGCCTAAGTATTACCCTGACCTAATCATCCAGGCTCCAAAATATCACTTAGGCACGCACCACTGTTGGAACATAGTGGGTTCGTGGTTTTCGAGACTGCCGTTGTGGTTGATTCCGATCTTCCCCACAAGGTAGCAAGGATGACTGTTGCCAAGTTTTTTGTTGCCGACCCTGACTTCCGCCATGAAGCCCCTCGTTTTGTCTGTCTGGTAATTGTGCCCATTGCGAGAGGTTTTCCAGGATCCGTGCCAATCAAATGGGCTGAATCTGTTTCGCGACCTCTGCTTGGTTTTTCAAATAAAAAGGAACCTGTCGCCAAGCCCAATGAACGTGGGGCATGACTGTTTTCAAGTGACAGCCTTGTCCTTTAAAGATCAACTCCAGGGATTTGGCAGAGTGCAACGAGATGTGGCCATTCCTGGGTGCCAAGTACCACCACGCGGTGCCAATCTCCCGGATATTCGTGGGCTGGAGAAGGGTTGAAATCAGCACAGCACCTTCCGTGCGGAGGGACCTGACTAGACTGCGAATTCCAGCCTTCGGGTCAGGCAGATGCTCCAGTACCTCGATGCAAGAAACCAGATTGAAGTCTCCCTTGGGCTGGGCTGCAAAGGTGAGGTTGAAGGGCTCCCAGGTTTCCGCTCGCCGCACGCCATGGGCTTGCAGCAACTCGGCAAGGCGACCCGTGCCTCCTCCCCAGTCGAGGGCTTCGATCTCGGATAGATGGTTTGGGAACGCATCAGTGATGGCCTTGGCCCAACTCGTTGGACGGACGTTTGCGAATTCTGGATCCACGGCTGGGTAGGCCTCGTTGTAGACGTGGCCCTGGAATTCCTCATCCGTCCAATGATCGAAGAAGCGTGTGAACAGGAAGCCGCAGGCCTCACAGCGATAGTAGGGGACCATGATTCCAGATGAAGGAAGGAAGACTCCGTTGTGTTCCTCGCAACTCTTTTGGAAATCCACACGACCAAAAAGTGGAGCGAGGTTGCTGCAGCATTTGCAAAGCGTGCGCTCCCCAGAGATCGCCTGGAATGCAAGATCGGTTAGGCTCCGAATCTTTTGGTTCACTGAGGATTTCCTTCTGATTCGGTTGAGGATTCGATCTGAAATGAAAAAACTATTCAAACTAGGCAGTGGCAAAATGAAAGCCGTAGTGTGCCTGCGGGAGTTTGCAGTGGCCCCATCTTAAGCCCAGAGATGACAGAAGGAGGTCCTTTTCGTCGGGTGCAATTTCGACATAATGAGATTTGAAGTCACCTTGAATTGAGGGAGTTCTGGCAAATGCTAAACTGACGGTTACAGCGAAATCGTCAAACCACAAAACAAGTTCTTCGAAGTGTTGTTTGTCACGCATGGAGTCGTCATGACCACGATACCGCTGTCGATAGAGTCGATTTTTACAAAAGCAACCTCCCTGCGAATTCTCGTCGTAGGCGATTTAATGCTGGATAAATATCTTTGGGGCAAGGCTGATCGAATTTCCCCGGAGGCTCCCGTACAAGTAGTAGAGGTGTTGCACGAGGAAATGCGATTAGGTGGAGCAGGGAATGTTGTTAATAATTTGATGGCCCTAGGGGTGCAGGTAGATATTTGTTCTGTAGTCGGAAATGACGACGTTGCTAAAATAATCATTCAAGAGTTTGGAAATTTGAGAATTTCCAGAGAAGCTATTTTCCCTGATCCTGGCCGACAAACTACCAGCAAAACAAGGCTGCTGGCTTCGAATCAGCAGATAGTTAGAATTGATCGAGAGACTATAACTCCCATATCTCAAAGCTTAGAAAAAAATATAACAGATTGGATTTTATTGAATATCGAAAATCACAATGTGGTTATTTTATCTGATTATGGTAAAGGTGTGTTAACTTTTGATCTAATCGGGTATGTGATAAAATTAGCAAAAGAAAAGCATATTCCTATTCTGGTTGACCCAAAAGGTGGCGATTTTAAACGATATTTTGGAGCCACGGTGCTAACTCCAAATAGAAGAGAGATTGAAATAGCTTCAAAAATGTTAATTAAAAATAATGAAGATCTTTATACAGCAGCAAAAAAAATAATGGATGGCTGCAATCTTGAAAATCTATTAATCACGAGAAGTGATGAAGGTATGTCGCTCTTTTTGAAGGACGGACAGC
>JAUYES010000027.1 GCA_030691225.1 Holophaga sp.
CGACGGCATGTGGATTTCGGCCCCGTGCGGTGGGAAATGTACCGTCCGCCTGCGGGTGAGGTGGCCGAATTGCGCACCGGCACTGGAGAATTATTGGCTCGATGGGACTTCGACAAGCCACTGGTTTCGACACCACCGCCGGTAGTGAAGCCTCCTAAAGCTCCCAAACCAGAACCCAAGAAACCTGAGCCTAAGCCACCCGCGCCACCCAAGCCAGAACCGAGGAAGCCAGAGCCCAAACAACCCGCACCGCCGAAGCCTGAGCCCAAGAAGCCAGAGCCTAAACAACCTGCTCCACCCAAACCAGAGCCCAAGCAACCCGCTCCGCCCAAGCCCGAACCCAAGAAGCCGGAACCTAAACCGCCCGCTCCACCTAAGCCTGAACCCAAGAAGCCAGAACCCCCGCCCGCCATCAAACGCCCCGAACTGCCTGGCACCTGGCCGGGTGCGGGGGAAGGGCTAAATATCCTGCGAGGGCCGCGTTCTGGGCGCCAGGTCAGTTTGACCTTCGATGGTGGGTCCAATGCCGAAGTAGCCATGGATGTCTTGGATATTTTGAAGGCCCGGGGCATTCACACTACGTTTTTTCTAACAGGCGCCTTCATCAAGAAATTCCCCGATATCGTCCGTCGCATCGCCGGGGATGGCCATGAAATCGGCAACCATACGCAAAACCATCCCCATTTTGCTCCCACCGGCCTGCGCGACCCCAAGTGGACTCGAGAGCGCGTCCAAAGCGAGCTCTTAGCGGCGGATCAAGCCTTCTTCGCCCTGCTGGGCCGCCCCATGGACCCGCTGTGGCGGGCTCCATATGGCGAACATACCGCCGAAATTCGCAAATGGGCAGAGGAACTGGGCTACCGCCATGTGGGCTGGAGCGAGGGTGCCGATACGCTGGACTGGGCCACGCGCAAGGAACGCAAGCTCTATCGCACGGGTGACGCCATTCTGGATCGTTTGCATTCCCGCATGGAGCGCCAAGATGGCGAGGGACTCATTGTCTTGATGCACCTGGGCTCGGAGCGCCCCATCGAAGATCGCCCGGCACGCGTGCTGGGACCCTTCATCGATCGGGCCTTAGCAGATGGCTGGACCTTCGTGCGAATTGGCGACTATGTGCGCTCCAGCGGCAAACCCGCATGGGATCGCGACCGGCGCAGCTCTCAGCTGCGTTAGACTTGAGCCATGTCCGGAAGTGCAATGAAGGGAATGAGTAGGCTGCTGCTGAAAATCGTGGCGGGATTTTTCGCGCTACTGCTCGTGGTGTCGCTGCTCTTCTTCCATCCCAATGATCCTCATTTATTCTCCCAAGGGGCTGTAGGAGCCCGGATCCACAACCCCTGCGGCCTCTTCGGGGCCCATCTGGCGGGCTTCTTGGAGACCCTCGCTGGAGTGGGAGCGTGGCTGATTCCCGCCTATTTTCTTTGGGAAATCTTCGTCAAGGACGGCCGCAAATGGCCTCGGCGCGTAGCCTGGGCCGTGCTGGCACTCTCCATTTGGACCTTGCTCGGTGCCTTTGGCGTGCGTTCCTGGAGTGCTTCGGATGGCGTCGCCGCCAGCCAATGGCGCTGGGGTGGCTGGCTGGGCTCGATCCTGTGGCCACCCAGCCGACATGCCCTGGGCCCAGTGGGCCTGCCCATCGCCATCGCCCTGCTGATTCTGTTGGCCTCTCTGGTTCTAGCTCCGGCCCTAACCCGGGCCTTGGGCGCCCTGCTCACGAGGTGGATGGGAAACCATGCTTGGCCCTTCCTGAAGCCATTGCCCAGCAAGGGTGCCCGCGGTGTTTTGGCCTTTTTGAGTCGCCCTTTTCTGGCCTGGAAAAGTGCCCGCGTAGCTTCGCTTCCCGATCTGGATGCGAACGATATGGCCGACCTGAAGCATCTTTCCGAACAACGCCAGATCGAGCAGGAGCAACAAGAGGCCTTCGAGCGCGCCGAACGAGAAACAGCCTCTTTCCGCCGCGCCAACAATCAATTGTCACCCGAAATGGGGTTGCCCATCATCCAGTCGATGCGCCTGGAAACGCCTTCGGAGGAACTACCCTTCATTCCCTCCATGGCGGTGGCCCTGCCAACTTCCCAAAATTCCGATCTGCTGGAGGTGCCTCGCCCCTCCGCCACGCCAATGCCACCGCCCCGATTGCTGCGCGATCTACCACCGCCGCCCCCACCCAAACCACAACTCGTGAAACCCGTGGTCATGCAAGACCGCTATGGGCGTGTGGCCGAGCAGCAGCCCCTGGGCCTGACGGAACCCACTCCCGTGCACCCGCTGCCCGACCCAACACCATCGCTGGCACTCAAAACCCTTTCGAAACCCCTTAAAAAACCCGAAGATGATTCGCCGCATTTTGCACCCGCGGATCGCCTGGAATTGCCACCCCGACGCCTTTTTGATCCCCCCGGTGTCGGCGCGCGCATCAATCCCAAAGTGCTCGAAGACACACAGTATCTGATCGGCCAGAAACTTTCCGAATTCAAGGTCAAAGGCACCGTGGTGGGCATGCAGCCCGGCCCCGTGGTCACCGTGTATGAATTCCAACCTGATGCGGGCGTGCCCTTGGCCAAGGTCATCGGCATGGAAAACGATTTGGCGCTGGGCCTCCAGGCCGAGAAAGTGCGCATCGATCGCATCCCGGGCCGCAATCTGGTGGGCATCGAAGTGCCCAATCCCACACGCGATATCATCGCCTTCCGCGAAATTGTTGATAGTCCCTTTTTCCGGGATCCCGTCCACAAAGACGCGCGCAGCCTGCTGGCCCTGGCCCTGGGCAAGGATATCGCTGGGCGCCCGGTGGTGGCCGATTTAGCCAAGATGCCGCACTTGCTCATCGGCGGAAGTACCGGCAGCGGCAAGAGCGTGGGCGTCAACGCCATGATCTGCTCGGTGCTCCTGCGCGCCCTCCCCAGCGAAGTGAAGCTCATCCTGGTGGACCCCAAGATGGTGGAACTGGGCATGTACGAAGACATCCCGCACCTCTGGGCACCCGTGGTTACAGATATGAAGGAAGCTGGCCGCGTACTCAAATGGGTGGTTGCCCAGATGGAGGATCGCTACCGACGGCTGGCGCTGCTCAGCGTGCGCAACCTGGAGGGCTTCAACACCAAGTTGCTGGAATGCGGCGGCAGCATGGATCTCAGCGACCGCACGCCCAACCCCCGGTGGCCCGATCGTCCTGCCTATTTGGAGCCACTGCCTTACGTCGTGGTGGTCATCGACGAATTGGCCGATCTTATGATGGTGGCGCGCTCTGAAGTGGAAGACAGCATCGCCCGCATCGCTCAAAAGGCCCGTGCCGTAGGCATCCACCTCATCCTGGCGACGCAGCGTCCCAGCGTCGATATCGTCACCGGCGTGATCAAGGCCAATCTGCCCGCGCGCCTCAGCTACCGCGTGAATACCAAGATCGATAGCCGCACCATCCTGGATTCCAGCGGCGGCGAACAGCTGTTGGGCAAGGGCGATGCGCTCTTCCTAGCCCCCGGCAATGCTCGTCCCCACCGCATTCACGCTCCCCTCATCACCGAAGAGGAAACCATTCGCCTAGTCGATTGGCTCAAGGCCCGCGGCAAGCCCGAGTACAACAAGGCCCTGCTCAACGCCATGGAAACCGATGAAGAAACGCAAGGCCCCAGTGAATCCAATCCAGCCAGCGATGATATCTACGATCGCGCCGTGGCCGTGGTGAAGCGCGAGCGCAAAGCCAGCACCAGCCTGCTGCAACGCAAGCTCAACATCGGCTATGGCCGCGCGGCTCGTATCATCGATCAGATGGAAGCCGAGGGCATCATCGGCCAGGATCGCGGCGCAGGGAAACCACGCGAAGTATTGATGGGTGAAGACTGATTTTTTGCCTCACGAATGCACGTGCCTGTGTTTCGGTTTTCAAATCCAAGCCTTCGGTCCCAGACTAGAGGAATGTTGCAGTCAAAACGCCCCCCTCACGTAGTTGGCCTCGCCCTGTGCCTTGTGGCTGGGTCCCTCTCCGCCCAGACCACCGGCAGCTTGCAGGTGCGCGCCCTGGATTCGAAGGGCAACCCTGCAGCGGGAATTACCCTCAAGCTGGAATCCTTGGATCGCGCCGAGCGGTGGGGCTTGCTGACCAACAGCAAGGGCTACGCCACGGCCGCAGGCTTGATTCCGGGCCGCTATCGAATTCAGGATCAAACCATTTCGCTTAAGGCCGATGAACGCGCCCAGATCACTCTTCGCGTGGGCGAGGCTCAAGCCACCGTCTCGGTGGAGGATTCCCCGCTGCGAACCGAAACCAGCAGTCTGGCCGTTCAAACAAGCTTCGATGCGGTCGATCTCCAACGATTGCCCTTCGGTTCTCAGCGATACGTAGAGAACAGCTACCTCGCACCGGGTGTTACGCCATCGGGCAAACCCGAGCCCGTGGTGCTGGGTTCGATGCTCGATGCCAATGCGTATCTGGTGGATGGCATGTCGACTAACCTCAGCTCCAATGGCCGCTTCGGCCTAAACCTCAGTAGCGAAATTCTGGAAAGCCAAACCCTCACCACCGGCGGACACAAGGCCGAAATCGCCTTTGCCTCCGGCGGGGTGTTTTCCATGGTCACCAAGAGCGGCGGCAACACGTTTCAGGGCTCGGTCTTCGGAAGTCGCGTCTGGCGGGGCCTCAACAGTCGCCCCGATTCCGGCAAGACCAACTTTCCCGATGAGCGGCCCACGGATGCCACCACTTCAGGCATTTCGGTTTCCGGTCCTCTGATCAAGGATCGACTCTTCTTTTTCGGAGCCTTCAACCGTCAACTCTTGAGCCTGGATTACGAAAATATCCAACCCGTGGGCACGCTTCCGCATCGCCGGACCCAGGATGAAGACCGTTCCTATCGTTTTTTCAAACTCACGTGGCTGGCCACTGAAGCTCACCGCCTGGAGCTTTCCTGGATCGGTGATCCCGTGAGTCAGTACAATTTCGACGCCGCGTACGATAGCTCGGTAAAAGATTTCCAGATGCCAAATCGCACCCGGGGCGGCAATAGTTTCATCCTGCGTCACGTGGGCCAGATGGCTTCGGATTTAACCTGGGAAAACACCCTGGGCCTGCATCGTACCGAATTTCAATGGACACCCGCCAACCCCGAGGCCGGGCCCTATCGCGCACAACTGGACGCACCAGGCAGTGAAAGCTTTGGGGCCTATGCTGAAGAACGTTTGGACCAGATTCGCAACCTCACCCTCCGCAGCGAATTGAGTTGGAATGCTGGGGAACATGCCATTAAAGGCGGCTTTCAAGGCCTGCAATCCGAGTTCACCCAGGCCTACAAGCGCCCCAGTGGGGGTCTGTCCTATCTCGATCGTGCCGCAGGCGGCACAGGGCCATCGGCGGGCGATATCACGGCCATCCGCTCGGGTTTGGTGGCCATCCACGGCAGTGATTATGGCTACACCTCGGCAACCAGCCTGCTCACGGCAAGCCCCGTATCTACGCAATTGGCGGGTGGTCGCGCCAGCTACCTGTACCAGCGCACCCTCGCGGCCATGGGTAGCTATGGCTCACCCTTGCGCCAGCGAAGCCTGGGCTTATTCCTCCAAGACG
>JAUYES010000032.1 GCA_030691225.1 Holophaga sp.
GGTCTTGCGCAGGGCCGGATCTTGCAGGCGCGTCCAAGCGGCATAGGCATCTGCGTACGTCACCTGCTGATTGGGGCCGTTGGTGCGTAGATCCACACCTTCCGGTGAGTTGGGTTCGAGGATGGCTTTCTCCAGTTGAAAAAAGTCTTCTTCGATGCGGTGCTGGAAGCGGGCCGGGAAAATGTTCACCGCGATGGCATTTTTGATGCACCATGCCGTGCCCTTCGCCATTTCGGCATAGGCTGGGGATTCGTTGTTCACCGCGTTGTCGTTGCGCACCACGATTTTCAGTGCGTAAAAGGGCTGGGTACCCCGATCTTCGGCGTTGAAGTTCACCAGCGGGCTCTTGCCTGGGCCTGGGTTGCCAGCGGGGTCCACCATGCTGTCATCGAGACGGATGGCCCGAATGCCTGAAATGCGCTCCCACTTCGCGGTCATGAATTCCTGGCTAGGATCCAGAAGGAAAATTTCCTTGCGGGTTGGGCTCATGCGCTTGAAGGCGCGATCACCCTGCCCATCGGGCACCACAAGGCCCCGGTACTCGTCATACAGGCTGATGTTGTCTCCCTTGCCGTCCTGTCCACCGGCCGTTTCCTCATCCCAGTTCTTGGCTTTACCATAGGCGGTGCCAGGCTCCCAGGCATCGGCGATGCGATTGCGGTCCTCGTCCAGGGGAATGCGCAGGTCCGGCGTTTCTTTGCCTCGAATGGTGACCTTCGCGGCGTTGCCCGCCTCATCCTTGGCCTCTACATGGAGGGTGGCCCAACCACCGTAATCAAAGCAGCGCAGCCGGACATCCACCTTCTCCAGGGGTGAGTCCGTGGCAGCCTCCGTGCGGGACTTCCAGAGGAGCCCATCCTTCGTTGGGAAGTCCTCTTTTACAAAGCGCAGACCCTCCGCCGCCCCCGCCTGCTTGGGCCAGTTGCCACATACACCCTTATTCTTGGAGACCTCTGGTAGCGTGAGCACCAAGTTCGCCTTCCGCGGTGTGTCGGGGGAGCCCTTCTTGTGGGCAGTGATGTGGAAGGTCAGGCTGTTCCCCGCTTCCTTGGGTTCATCGAGATTGCCTTTGGGGATCCAACCGTCGAAGTCCTCCACCGTAACGATCACTTCCGTCTCGTCTTCCGGTGGCGCGCCTTCCAGGGTCAGCTTGAAACTCTGGGTCACCGAGCCGTCCTCGGAAGTAAAGGAGCCCTGCTGGACCTTGCGCATCCGGATCAAGTTCCGCAAATCTTCGTTGGTGAGTTTGAACGCCAGAAGGCTCCGATAGCGGTCATTTGCCGCCGATCCAAAGTCGTAGGCGCCGGGGCTCAGGAGACCGAACTCGGGGGGCTCCTCATCCATGTAGATCACGGGGGCGCAGCGAAAAACCCCGCCATCCTTTTCCCGGGTGAAGCGGGCGGCATCCTCCTTCAGGGTCCACATATTGCCGCTGGAGCTCTGCTGGATGGAGCCGGGGCCGCCCAGCACTCTCCCCCCCGCTCGGGCACTGCCCTTGTGCGAAAGGATGCCGAAGCACATGGGCTCTGCCTCCCGCAGCCCGTAGAGACCGCCCCGCAACTTGTAGAGGCCTGTGGGTGTGCGCGCATCCTGGCCACCGAAGTTGGTACCGAAATGGCCGTGCCACTCGGTGCCCGGCCCGAGCCGAACGGTCACTTTGCTGCTGGCGGAGGTGCCATCTGAGCCGGTGGCCGTGGCTTCGGTGGTGAGGGTGAAAACGGCCTGGGCCCGGAGGCCCAGCGAACTAGCCAGCAGGAACCCCAGCAGCAGCGCCCGGAACATGGTGCGCCTACAGCTTTACCAGCTCCACCCGCCGATTCTTGGCCCGGCCATCCTCCGTGCGGTTGTCGGCCACGGGCTTGTCCTGGCCGAAGCCTTTGGCTTGCAAGCGGACTGCATCGATGCCTTTGGTAACCAGGGCGGCCTTCACGGCCTTGGCGCGTTCATCGGAGAGCTTACGATTGCCTTCGGGCGTCCCGGAATTATCCGTATGGCCCTCCACGCTCACCTTCAGCTTGGCACTGGCCTTGAGCATGGCGGCGATCTCATCCAGCTGCGCTTGGCTGTCGGGCTTGATGGTGGCCTTGTTGGTCTCGAAGTGGATGTCGAGGGCGATGAAGCCGTCCTTGTTTAGGGCGTCCAGCATGGCGCTGGAACTGATCTTCTGCTCCATGGCGCCCTTTTCGATGATGGTGATGTTGTACGACATGGAATAGGGATGCACATCCACCCAATACTCCGCGCCCCCCTTTTTGAGGCGGAGCGTGGTCTGGAAACCGCTGTTCTGCTTTTCCCAGAGCACTTCTCCACCCACGGCCTTAAGGGCATTCTGGTGATTGCGGATGATCTCCATGCCCGCGGGCATCTTGGCGCCCTTCTGAATCTGATACTGGAGTTCGATCTTTTTCCCTTCGACCTTTTGCCGATCCAGCTTCTTGCCGGCCTCCACGAAAAATTCGGCCCGGTCGAAGTCGGAGGTCTTGTAGCCGTGGATGTAGAAGCCCGGCATGCGCGTGAAGAGGGGATGGTCCTTGCTTCCGGGCCGGTCCGCCTGGGCTAAAAGTGGGGCCGCGCACAGGGTGGACAGAGTCAACAAGGCGGGAAGGATGCCGATGCGCATGGGAACTCCTAGGGCTTGGGGTGTGGGTAACGATACGTCCCGGCACCGCGGGAATCCAGGAGCTGCCACAAGAAAATGATCAGACGCCCTGGATGGTGGACCCAGAGCCAGGGAGTGCCTTTCGCACCCATCGAATACAATTAGCAAATGAACCCATGGAAGGGCCTCAAAGGCCTACCCCGCATCATCTGGATGCTGGCCCTCAGCACCTTGGTCAATCGTCTGGGCACCATGGTGATGTTCTTCCTGACCCTGTACCTGGTGCAGGGTCGGGGCTGGCGAGCCGAAGACGCCGCAGTGGCCATGGCCTTGTATGGCTTGGGCGCTCTGGCCGCCAGCCCCATATCAGGACGCTTGGCCGATCGCGTGGGACACCGTCGTGTGCTGGCCTGGAGCCTCTTCACGTCTGCCATCGCCGTGATCCTGATTCCCTATGTGCATTCCCGGGCCCTTCTCTATCCCTTGATCGCGCTTTGGTCGGCTCTGAATCAAGCCTTTTGGCCCGCCTCCATGGCCTTGATCACCGATATGGCGGGGCCCGAACAACGAAAGCAGGCCTTCGTTCTGCACCGGCTGGCTTCGAATCTGGGCATCGCCATTGGGCCAGCGGTGGGCGGCGTCATGGCCCACTATTCCTATACCTCCATCTTTTGGATCGATGGCATCACCACCCTTTTGGGGCTCGGAGTCCTGTTGCTTTGGGTGCCTACAACGGTTCAGGAAAGGCACTCTGGAACCGCAAGCATTAGCGGTTGGAAAGATACAAGACTCTTGCTCCTGCTACTGGGAATGCTTCCCGCCATCCTGGTTTTCACCCAACTTCACGGGGGGCTTCCCCTCTGGATCAGCCGCGATTTAGAGCATGGGACCCGCATGTTTGGCCTGGCCTTCACCTTCAACACGCTGCTTATCCTTCTCTTGGAAGTGGCGCTCAATACCCGCGTGGCAGCCTGGACCCATGGTCATCAATTGGCTCTCGGTGCCGTGCTCATGGCCGTGGGTTTTGGTCTCACCGGTTTCGCCAAACCCATTTCGATGCTCGCTTTCACGGTGATGATCTGGAGCCTGGGGGAAATGATCTTTCTCCCAGCCTCCAGCGATGCCGTGGCGGCTATGGCCCCGCCCGATCGCCGGGGTGAATACATGGGGCTCTATTCGATGACGTGGACCTTGGCTATAACGCTTGGCCCCTGGCTTGGCCTACTGACCTACGCCAAGCTCGGCCCAATGTTTCTTTGGATGGCCTGCGGGGTGGTGGCCTTGATCAGTAGTGTCAGCTTGGTTCGCTTTAAGGCCCGAATCACACCTTGATCCTGAATTACTAGACGCCCAGTCCCTGGGATGTTCGACTGAGTGAATGGCCAAACGCATCGAACGCACCCAAAAATCCGTCAAAGAGATCCTGGAAGACCTGCTCTCCGGCCACCGTGAAGCCGCCTTCAACGGGCCCGCTTCCGCCCTTAAATATTTGAACCGCACGATGGAAGGCCAGCAAAGCCTACCCAATGGCGTCAAGGCCGTGGCCTTCGATCTCATGGCCGAAGCCAAGGCCCAGTTGCAAGACTGGGAAGGCGTCGACGCGGCGCTTCAGGGTTTTCTGGCGAATTTCCCTGCATTGGAAGAAGCCCTTGGACACCAATTCCGCGCAACGCTGGAGGCCACCACAGTTCTAGAGCGAGGCGTGCAGGCCCGCAGCGAATTAGGTGATTTCCACGGCGCTCTTGAACTCTGTGAGATGGCCATTAATCTCAACCTTGGCGATCACTGGCGAGCCAAGCGAGACAGCTTGGAATGGGCACGCTAGCCCGGACACTTGGCGAAGATTCCTTTTTATCCGTGTCCATCCGTGTTCATCCGTGGACCCCCTTTTTTGAGGGATTCCGAACCCTACTCCCCTTCCCCAAAATGCTTGCGAATCATGCCCTGCACCAACCGCGGGAAGAACGTTCCGGGATTTGGACCTAGCACAAAGGTCGCAGCGGCCTTGATTT
>JAUYES010000176.1 GCA_030691225.1 Holophaga sp.
TTTTTTGCATTGAATTTCATAGTATTTTGGCAATTTTTATCTTGTTGAAACGCGCCTCAGCCCAGCCCTAGGGCTTCCATCTGTCGTTGGAGTTCCCTCAACCCGAAGGGCTTGGCCATCAAGGTAACGCCCGGATGAGCCGCGGCTAGGGCCAGCGCCGACTGGTCGACTCGGCCGGTAGCCAAAAGGATAGGCACCTCCGGGCGCAAGGCCCGGAGGCGGGGCAGCGCTCCGATTCCACCCATCCCTGGCATGTTCATATCCAGGATGATGAGGTCGGGCTCAAATCCGGCTTCGAGTTTGGCCAAGGCCTCCTCGCCGCTCAGAGCTGCGGTGACCGCGGTGTGGCCAAGGACCTCCAGGATCGCCTGGACGGAACTTTGGATCAGATCATCGTCATCCACCAGCAGCACCTTCTTGGCCCCTTGGGCCGACAGCGGAGCATCGGCCACGGTAGATGCTGAAGCCCGGATCGGGGTATCCGGCTCACAGGCGGGGAAGCGCAGCATCACGCGGGTACCCTGGCCCGGTTCACTCTCAATCGCAATTTGTCCCCGGTGTGCCTTTACGGTGCTAAAGACCATGGAGAGTCCCAGCCCTGTGCCCTTGCCGGTTTCCTTGGTAGTAAAGAAGGGTTCCATGGCTTTTTCCAGAACCTCCTTCGGCATACCCATGCCGTTGTCTTCCACCACCACCTCGATCCAGTCGTTGTCGACATTGCGGGTGTGCAGGGTGAGGGTTCCATTCGCGGGCATGGCATCCACGGCATTGACGCAGAGATTCATGAAGGCGTGAGTTAGGGCATTGGCATCACCCAGGATAGGGCGCAGCTCCGCTGCCAGATTCAGGTGCAGACGCACCGTTGCCAACGTGGTTCGTTCGAGAAGGCTGACCTCCACTCGGAGCAGCGCGTTCATATCGAGCTTCTGGCTTTCCGCCGGGCTCTGGCGAGCAAAACTAAGCAGGCTCTTGACCATTTTGCCACCACGCTCGGTGGCCTTGCAGATGGTGTCGAGGGCCTGGTGAAGGGGGCTGCCGTAGGGCTGACTACCTATGTGGGCCGAGGCCAGGCCGAGAATGGCTCCCAGTACATTGTTCATGTCGTGGGCCACACCACCCGCCAAGGTACCCAGGCTTTCCATTTTTTGGGACTGCTGCAGCTGGGTTTGGAGTTTGAGCTTTTCCTCTTCGGCCAGCTTGAGTGGGGTGACGTTGATGTGGCAGCCGATCATGCGAACCGGCTGGCCTTGCTTATCCCATTCAATCACCTGGCCGGTGCAGATCACCCAGACCGTGGACCCGTCTTTGTGGTGATAGCGAACTTCGCCGTAATACGGGATTGCGCCGCGGCTCTCGACATGACTTTTGAATACTTCAAATACGCCTGGCAGATCTTCGGCAAAGACGATCTTCTGCCAGGCCTCTGGCGAGTTCGGCATTTCATGGTCTTCGTAGCCGAACATCTTCTTGAAGGTGGGACTAAGGTACTCCTCGTTTTCTTGGATCAGCCAATCCCAGTAGCCCGCCAGAGATTGTTCAAGGACCAATTCGACGATCCTTTTCTGCTCAGCAAGGGCTTTCTCGGCCTGTTTGCGCTCGGTGATGTTTCGCCAAGTCGTGAGGAGCATGACTTGGCCCTTGATCGTTACGGGCATGAGGGACACTTCGACGATGAATTCGCCGCCCTCAGCATTCACGCAGGTCCAATCGAATCGGTGCAAGCCCTTGCTGTGGGCCAGCGCGATCATCTCCGGAGCTGCCTCAGCGGAGCTCCGTCCATCAGGTTGGAACTCAGGCGAAATCCTTGCCGGAGGCAGGAGGAGGAACTGTTCGCGGGTCATGCGAAGAAGGTCGAGCGCCGCCTGGTTGCATTCTGCGAAGACACCCGTGCCGTCGATCAGAAGGATCGCGTCGGATGAGTCCTCGAACAATTTCCGGAACGTGGCCTCGCTTTCGCGCAGCGCCTGCGCGGCTTGCTTGCGTTCAGTGATATCGCGGGCGGAGGAAAGTGCGCCGATCACTTGCCCTTGGTCGTCCTTGAGCGGTATGCACAACCAGGATAGAAGACGCTTCTCGCCATCTGTCCGGCACTGCCAACTGTCCACGGAAACTTCAGCCCCTGCTCCATCAAAAAGAGGTTCCACTTTCGCGTAGGTGTCGTCGTCCTCGACGTAATACTCGCAAGCCTCTCGGCCTAAAACGTCTTCTCCAAAAAACCTCAATCCCGCCTGATTGGCCCACTTGTATCGTTTTAAGGCATCGACTTCCATGATGATGTCGGGGATCGCACTCAATAGATCGTTGTTGCGAGTTATTAAGTCCCGCAGTGATTTTTCGGCCTGCTTGCGTTCGGTGATATCCCTATTCGTGCCTATCATGCGCAGTGGTTTACCATCCCCATCACGCTGCACCACTAGGCCGCGCCCCAGAATCCACAGCCAGCTGCCGTCCTTGCACTGCATCCGGAATTCAACCTCGGCCGCGCCGGGTTTGCCCTCCAGGTAGGGCTGCAACACTGCCAACACGCCTGGGGCATCCTCTGGGTGGATGCGCTTGCTCCACTCGTCTGCGCTATCGCCAATATCCTCTTCGGCAAAGCCCAGCATGGCTTTGTAACGCGGTGAGAAAAAGGCCTTGCCACTCTGGAGGTTCCAGTCCCACAGGCCATCGCCAGGCCCTTCGATGGCGAATTTCCAGCGTTCTTCGCTCGCTCGCAGCGTTTCCGCCACCCGGTATTGCTCGGTGACATCGCTGAACACCAGCACCACGCCGCTAATCAGTCCCGCTGCATCGCGGATGGGTGCGG
>JAUYES010000177.1 GCA_030691225.1 Holophaga sp.
GGCGGGCCACTTCCTTTTCCAAGTCCTCGTTGGCGTGGCTGAGCAGCAGTTCGGCTTCCTTGAGCGAGGTCACGTCTGTGGCAGAGGCGATGAGCCCCAGGAAGCCGCCGTCGGGCGCGCGCCGAGGCAGGATTCTTTCAAAAAACCAGCGGTCATGCCCATCCCAATTTCGAAGGCGAAATTCAGCATTGGCGACTCTCGGATTTTCGATCAGCGAGGCCAAAAGAGTCGAATAGGCGGGAAGATCCACGGGATGGATAAAGTTCTGCCAACCATTGGAGATTGTTTCCGGTTCTTGCCCTAGGAGCTCAGCCCAGGCCCGATTGAAGAAACCCCGCTTGCCGACCATATCGGATACCCAAATAAGCGAAGGCGTATCGTCGGAGAGGAGCCTGAACCGACGTTCCGTTTCGGTTAGGGCGCCCAGAAGGATGCGCTCCACCGGCGAGACATCCAGCAAGGGCTCTGCGCCGCTCGGACTCGGAATGAGCTTCAAAGCCACGGCGATTTTTCGATCCGTGCCCAGGATATGCCCCACCAACCATGTCGTTAGGAAATCCAGTGCGTTTTGGGCCACATCGGCCTGCTGCAGATCCGTGCGGAGGGCTAGAGCCTGTGCTTTCTCCACAAAACTTCGATGGGCCGCCCGATGCTGTTCCTTTTCGGTCTCCGGTAGTGGAGCCTCTGCCAGCAGGCGCTCCTCATCCGTGAAATGCTCCACGGCATAGGCCATGAGCGCCTCGGTAACCTCATGAATCTCAGGCAGGGGCCGACTGGCCCCCATGGCTTCTCCAAGAGAATTAATCAGCGCTACCAGTTGGTAATGCTGTTGATCGACAGAGGGAATGCCAATTTCAAAATTACGGTTCCAGTAGAAAGGTTGCATAGGGTCACCCGGGGGAGAAAAGGGGCGCAATTAGGTTTTATTTCTTTTCGGCTCTGGCAAACATTTTCATCAGAATCGACGCAGCCAAGAAAATCCTGCGACCGTGAGCCATACTCGCTATACGATGCATATTTCGACGTTGAGCACTCAAATGGAGACTCCGATGCGATCAGTGCTTTCTGCCCTGGCTCTTTTCCTGGTTTTCAGTGGCTCCGAAAACGCGGAAGCTGCCGGTCCTGGCTACTACCGCTTCCCCGCCATCCGGGGCGAACGGGTGGTGTTCACGGCGGAGGGCGATCTCTGGTCGACCTCGCTTAAGGGCGGCCAGGCCACGCGACTCACCACACATCCGGCGGAGGAAAACCGCCCGGCCATTTCCCTCGATGGCCGCCAGATCGCCTTCACCGCAGCCTATGAAGGCCCCCAGGAAATCTATGTCATGCCCGTGAGCGGTGGCCTGCCCCAGCGCCTCAGCTTCGATGGGGGCCCAGCGCAAGTGTTGGGTTGGACACCCCAGGGCGAAGTGCTTTACAGCACGCAAAATGCCACGGGACCGGCCGCTCAGCGGGTGATTGCAGCGGTTCATGTGGGCACGCTGGCACGCCGGGTACTGCCCGTGGTGGACGCCACCGAAGCCTGCCTGGACGACACCGGCCGCACCCTGTTTTTCACGCGGCTCGGCCTGGGCGTCACCGGCGATAACGCCCGCCATTACCGGGGCGGAGCCGCAGCCGAACTGTGGCGCTTCGATCTGGAGGGCGGCAAGGAGGCCATTAAGTTCAGCCTAGACACCCCCGCCAAACGCCCGATGTGGTGGCAGGGGCGCCTTTATTTCGTGTGCGATCGGGATGGCACCGATAACCTTTGGTCCGCCAAGGCCGATGGCAGCGAGCTTCGCCAACTCACGCGCCATGCAGGCTGGGATGTGCGCGCCGCCAGCCTGGGCGATGGGCGCATCGTCTACCAGCAGGGTGCGGATCTGCGGGTCTTCGATATCGCCCGCAGCGAAGATCGAGCACTTCCCATTGAACTGGCCTCCGATTTCGATCAGCAGCGGGAACGCGTGCTGCGCCGCCCGCTGGATTTCCTGAACGATGTAACCTTCGCCCCCAGCGGCGAGCGCGTGGTGATCACGGCCCGGGGCCAAGTGGCCGTGGCGGGATTGGGTTCGGTGCGCCGGGTGGAGCTGGGGCTTCCTCCAGGGAGCCGCGCCCGCAAGGCCACACTAAGCCGAGATGGCAAATGGGTCTATGCCTTCTGCGATGCCGGTGGTGAAAGCGAACTCTGGCAGTTTCCCGCCAACGGCGGCCCCGGCGGCAAGGCTCTCACCAAGGACAAGGTGGGCCAGCGCGTGGCCCTGGAACCCTCCCCCGATGGCGCCTGGATCGCCCATACCGATAAGCTCGGCCGCCTTTACGTGCTAAATATCGCCACGGGCGATAACCGCCGCATCGATGAAAGCCTCGACGGGGGCTACAACGATCTCGTGTGGTCCCCCGATAGCCGCACCCTGGCCATCGTTCGACCCGACACCGATCGAAAAATGGACCAACTGCTGCTGCACAACCTGGACACGGGCAAAAACCTAACGCTCACTCGGGATAAATACGCGGCCTATTCGCCCACCTTCACGCCCGACGGGCGCTGGCTCTATTTCCTTTCGGACCGCAATTTCAGTGTCACCAACGGCTCGCCCTGGGGCGATCGCAACATGGGCCCGCTCTTCAACCGCCGCGCCCGGATCTATGCGCTGGCCCTGCAGGATGGCCTCCGCTTTCCCTTCAAACCTAAAAACGAATTGGACGGCACCGAATCCGAGGCAAAGGGTGGAAAGGACACCAAGGAAAGCAAGCCCGCTATCCAATGGGCTGGCCTGCCTTCACGCCTCTTCCAAGTTCCCTTGCCCGGCGGCAATTACCGCGATCTGAAAACCGATGGCAAGCGCCTCTATTTCCTGGAGCGCGATGACGCCGCCGAGCTCCGCACGGCGGTGATGTCGCTCGAAATCGGCAACGCGGAAGCTCAGCCCAAGCGCTTCGCTTCCGATGTGCGCGGCTATGAACTATCCGCCGATGGCAAGAAGATCCTGCTGGTGAAACGCGGTACCCGCGGTCCCGGTGATCTGCTGATCCTGGATTCCGGCGCCAAGGGCACCGAAAGCCCCAAAGCCACCGTGCGCCTGGACGATTGGAATCTCTTCGTGACGCCCAAGGCCGAATGGAGGCAGATGTTCGCCGACGCTTGGCGCATGCACCGCGATCATCTCTACGATCCCCAGATGCGCGGGGTCGACTGGACCGCGATCCGCACGAAATACGAACCCCTGGTGGACCGCATCACCGACCGGGCGGAACTCAACGATCTATTGGGCCAAATGACGGGCGAAGTGGGTGCCTTGCATTCCCAGATTCGCCCCGGTGAATTGCGTCAAGCCCAGGACGGCAGCACGCCGGCCTTCCTCGGTGCCGTATTGGAACGGGTTGCGAACGGCTACCGCATCGCCCACATCTATCGCACCGACCCCGAGCTGCCCAGCGAAGCCTCGCCCCTGGCGCACCCCGAAGTGAGCGAAGGAGATGTGATCACCACGGTCAATGGTCGCCCCGCACGCTCCACCCGAGATATCGCAGACCTTTTGCGCAACCAGGCGGGACAACAGATGTTGCTGGGCGTGGTGCGCGGCAAAGGCGAAGCCAAGCAGATCGTGGTGACGCCCGTGAATGCCCAACGCAACGGGCAATTGCGCTATACCGACTGGGAGGAAACGTGCCGAACAGCGGTGGAAGCGGCCAGCAAGGGCAGCTTGGGCTACCTGCATCTGCGCGCCATGACGGGCCCCGATCTCGAAGGCTTTGCGCGCGAGTTTTACGCCAACATCGACCGCCAGGGGCTGATCATTGATGTGCGCCGCAATAACGGCGGCAACATCGATAGCTTCATCATCGAGAAATTACTCCGCCGCGCGTGGTCTTTCTGGACTTCGCCCGAAGGCCGAGTCTCCGGCACGAACATGCAGCAGGCCTTCCGAGGCCATCTCGTGGTACTCATCGATGAACTCACCTACTCCGATGGCGAGACCTTCGCCGCCGCCATCAAGGCCTTGGGCTTGGCCCCCCTCGTGGGCCGCCGCACCGCCGGAGCCGGCGTTTGGCTGGGCGACCGTAACGCCTTGGTCGATGGCGGCATGGCCCGCGTGGCCGAAACCGGTCAATTCGCCACCAAGGATGGCGAATGGCTAATCGAAGGCGTGGGCGTTGCCCCCGATATCGAAGTGGTGAACCTGCCCCACGAGACATTTCTGGGCAAGGACCGCCAGCTGGAAACGGCCATTCAGATGCTGAAGGACAGGCTGGCAAAGGAACCTATTCCCACCCTGAAACCCAAGGCGATTCCGGCACTGCGCAAGCCCTAATCCAGGGACTTACCCCCCAAAGGCAACCATAACGACCCAAGGAACGATTTCCCGATCTCCATATAGCCTCGTTCTTTTATCCGTGTCCATCCGTGTTCATCCGTGGATCCTTTTTTTGGTTCTCTCCTGATTTCCGGGAAACAGAAAAGACGAAACGCCAAGACACGAAGACGCCAAGAAAACCATTGAACACCCAAGCGACAGGTCGCCGGATCCCGCGTAGCGGGATCTCCGCTGCCTTTGCAGCGGATCGTATCTTCGGCCAGAAGCCCGCTTCCAAGAAGGTGTAATTCTGGCCGAAGAAACGACAAGGGCGACCCGTGGGAGTATTCACTGCCGCCGCTTTTCTTGGCGAAGGCGCGCAGCGCCGCTTGGCGCCTTTGCGGTAGATTCGTTTTGGACTACACCGAAACACAGCAAAGAGTCTTCTATACCTTCGTTTCCTTCAGATCCGTGAAGAACCTTTTTTTGGGGCCCTTCGGTCCACAGTTCACAAAATGAAACTCACCGATCCCTAACCGCCATTCGCCGATCCATGGGTTTCCCGGGGTGCGGTCGGGTCTACCTTGATGAGGTTCGCTCCCAAGGCGTTCCCATGTTCCAGCCCCGCTTTGAATCGCCCCTTTCCATCGGACGCTTGCTCATGCCGGTTGTCCTTCTTCTGCTCGTTCCGCAGACCCAGACAAACCTGCAGGCGCAGGAAACGGCCATTGTTTCGCTCAAGGAATTCGTTTCGACCGAGGTTCGTTCCCAAGGGTTTACGCTGCCTCAAAATACCAAGGTGCACGTCTACGCCCGGGGCGGCGGGTTGGGGCGGGGAGACAACTGGCGGAACAACGGCCAGATGTTTGCCTATGGGTGGATTCTCAATGCCACCACGCGCGAAGTGGTCTGGCAGATGTCACCGGGCAATAGCCGCCGGGAGAATGTCTACAGTATCTCGGATCAGTACATCGATCTTCCCAAGGGCAGTTACGAAGCCTATTTCAGCAATCATGGATTTGCCCGCAGCACCTTTTTCTCCCGTTGGAATAACAACATTGATCGTCGGCAAATTGATCAAGACCCCAATCGACGCACTCGGGAACGCGGCTTTTTGAGTCTGTTCGGGATGGATCGAGACTCCCAGCTCCGCATCTGGAGGGAGCGCGCCAAAAATTACGGCATGGAGATTTATACGGC
>JAUYES010000053.1 GCA_030691225.1 Holophaga sp.
AAGCCCTAGCTTGTCATCTAGGGATTTCCACCCGCCCAAGTCCAGTGAAGCAACCCCGCTGCCCCGCGTTCCGAGCCAAAGGGTCGGCTTGGAAGCTTCCGGAGTCAGCACCGAAAGAATGCTGGTGGAAGTGTCCTGGGCCAAGAGATGCCACTGCTCATCCTCGAACCACCAGAACCCGGCATCGTAGGTACCTGCCCAGAGAATGGGATGCCCATCGGCCCTGAGTGTGTAGCCAAGGCTTCCCGTCGGATTCGGACTGGGAAAACCCCGTGACGCGTTGTGCATAGTCCAGGTTTGGCCATCCCACCGGGCCAAACCCAAACCCCAGCAGCTGGCCCAGATTTCCCGCCGCCCATCCGGCATCGGCACTTCGAGCACATCGTTCACATTGGTGCCCAGGAAACCATCCTTGGGGCCCAGCATTTTCCATTGGGTCGCCTCCAGGCGGGCCAAGCCTTCCTGCGCGGCACACCACATACGAGGCTTCCCGTCGGGATCCCGCATTTCCCGAATCCGCCAAATGGTTTGCAAGGGCCCGGTGTCCAAAGACCGCCACTGCCCCTTGGAAAAGGTCGCGATGCCCCCGCCGTTGGTGCCAACCCAGACAGTAGAGACTCCCAAGGAATCGATCGTTTCAGTCAGGCAATTCACGCGGTTGGAAGGGAGTTCTTTCCCGGCCATGAAATGGGTCCAGTTCCCCTGGTTAAGGCGCCAAAGCCCTCCATCCTGAGTTCCGAACCAAAGGCTATCGTCTCGGGTGGCCAGAATGGCGCGGACGTAGTTGGAGGAAAACCCACCCGGCATGCGCAAAGTGTGCCAGGCGCGCCCCTTGAGATAGGCCGCACCTTCCTTGGTCCCCGCCCAAAGGCGTCCCGTTCTGTCGAGCGTCAAGGTGTAGACCGAAGCATCTGGCAGGCCCTGCTCCATTCCATACACGCGCATGGCTGGGCGGGCTCGCTCGTACGGGGTTTGCGAGCTCAGGAAACTACAGGCCAGCCCCAGGAACACAATTAGGCGATGGAGGTAGGTCACCATGGTGAATTCCTTTTAACCCGCAAACATTGGACCCAAAGGCACCGTTGGTCCCGACCAAAAGCATTGGCTTGGCTCAATCGGGATTCTGCTTTTGAGCGTTCGTGAAGTCAGGGAAGTAGACGGCTTGGCAGGTCGGACAATACCCATGGCTGAATTCCGCTTCGGTGCGATCCGAGATATAGACCTCGATGGGTTGCCACTTGCCCTGGTCATCCCGGATCTTCTTGCAGTGGGCACAGGTGGGCAACATGCCGCGCAGGGTGCGAATCTCTACCCTGGCTCGAAACAGCTCAACATGGGTGCGAACACGAGCGATCAGTTCGGCGATTTTGAAGGGCTTGGTAACGTAATCCACGGCTCCGACCTCGAAGCCTTTCACAATGTCCTCGGTCTCGGTTTTCGCGGTCAAAAAGATCACGGGAATGGCCGCTGTCGTAGGATCCGCTTTCAGTCGGCGGCAAACCTCGAAACCATCCATCCCGGGCATGAGCACATCCAGCAGAATCAGCTCTGGTTTTTCTTGCTGAACAAAAGTCAGGGCCTCCAGGCCGTCCATGGCAAAGGCAGCATCGTACTCGTACGTTTCCAAAATCTCCGCAAGGAGCTTTAGGTTCTCGGGCGTGTCATCCACGGCGAGGATCAGTGGGGTTTCAGAACGAATCATGGATGCGGTCCCTCAAGGCCTTGATCTCTCAGGATGACTGAGGATCGCGTCACCGTGCACCCCTATTCGAGAAACGGATTTCCCGGAGTGTGGCATGGGCATCCCTGCCGCTACGCAAAACGAGAGGACGCATGCGCCCCCTCGTAGCGAACCGTTCACGTTTTTGTTAACGGAAAGATAGAAATGCCTGTGTGACAACTGCCTATTTCTTGGTTTTGGCCTGACTTATCCCCACATCCCGCAGGGCCAGCTGGCCCTGGCGGGCATAGTCGATGGCCTCACCCAAGATTCGGGCAGCTTCCTGGGGAGCGTGGAAACCCATGGAGTTTTCAGCGTCCACGAAATCCACACGCCATTGAGCCTTGCGCTGGAATTCGAGAATGGGCAGAAGCTTGGCTTCTTCGGCACCGGCCTGCTTGGCCTTTACAACATCACCGATAAGTTGAACCACGGCGTCTTTGGCGCGGTCCATCAGGGCCTTGGTTCGATCCTGGATGGCTACAACGCGGGCCTTGAGTTCTTCTTCGGGAAAGCGGTGGCAGGTCTGGCAGGAGCGCGAAACGTTAAGCAGGGGGCTGCGAACCTGATGGTCGCTGACCTTGATGGCACCTTCACGCATGTAGGGCATGTGGCAATCCGCGCAGGACACGCCGGACCGGGCATGCACACCCTGGCTCCACATTTCAAATTCGGGATGCTGAGCCTTCAGCACCTCGCCACCCGTCTTGGCGTGCTTCCAATCGAAGAAGCGCTTGCCATCGGCAAACTTATATTCGTCGTACGCAGCCTCAATTTGCTCGACCTTCAACCCCTTGCTCCAAGGGAAAAAGAGCGTGGCCTTGGGGCCGCAATAGTACTCCACATGGCACTGGCCACAGACCATGGATCGCATTTCCTGTCGCGTGGCGTCGACATTGGGATTGTAGGCAGCAGTGCGATCACCCTTGCGCCATTTCTCGATGGAGGGCAGGTGGGGCACAGGCTCACCGCTCCTGGCCAGGGCATCGACACCACGAATGAAGCCGGGCTTCGTAACGCGAAGGGCCATGTTTTTGGGATCATGGCAATCGATACAGGCCACGGCATGCTTCACCAGCTTGGTGGCATCGGCATAGGGCATCTTGCAGATGGCCTCGAACCCGGCCATGAGCTGGGCCTGAGCATTGGGGCTGGTGAAGGCCTCGTCCAGCGTGCCCGGTGCACCCGTTTGCAAACCAGCCTCACGGTAGGCCACGGTGTTGGAGGCATGACAATGCAGACAGGCCCCGGTCTGAGGCTTGGTGGTCACGCGCTTGCTCTCACGCTGGTCCTTCAGCATGTAGGCGTGGCCCTGGCGCTGATTGAAATCGATGGCAAAGGCATAGCCATCGAAGATCGTGACCAAACGGGGGTCTTCCAGGATGCGACTCTTGGGCAGGCCTTCGCTTCCGGCGCCGCCATATTTGGTGCTGTATTTCTCTGCAGTGCGTAGATAGGAATCCAGTTGCCGGGGAAAG
>JAUYES010000061.1 GCA_030691225.1 Holophaga sp.
GCTGTAGGCGATCTGGTTGGAGAACTTGGTGCGGTATAGATTGGTTCGCCAGTTGAGGTTGGAGCCAATGATCCAATCCACGGCCAATTCGGTGGTGTCCAAGGTTTCGGGTTTCAACTTTTCAAGATTGGAACCCAAGGTGAGGGTGTTGGCGCCCGCCAACTCCGAGGGTGCGGGGGCGCGGAAGGCCCGGCCCCACATGGCCTTGATCGCCAGATTCTCCATGGGAGTGAAGACCAGGGCAACGCGTGGGCTGGTCTGAGAATAGGATTTGGAGCCTGTCTGTCCCGTATCCAGGAAGGCCTGGGTCGAATCCAGTTTGTGGTAATCGAACGACGTGTGATCCGAGCGGATTCCCAAGACGCCCTTGAACATTGAGCCCAAAAGCTTGCCAGAACTGAACTGGGCGTAAAAGCCCCTGCTCGTCATTGGCTGATCCTTGATGTAGCCAAGCCATGGGCCGTTTGGAACGTTGCCTGGGGTGGGCGTGAAATTGGGGGGATCCATCAAGTTATTGCTGTAATGGCTGTTGTCGCCGTCATAGAGGAACCGGGTGCCTTCCATGCCGAATAGCAAGTTGGACCCCTTGGGCAGATCCACGCTCCATTGGGTTCGCAGGAAAAGATCGCTGGCCGAGGTGTCGAGGTATTCAAAGATGCCGCTGGGGTAATAGCCGCCAAATCCGTTGTCTGGATAAAACCGAATATTCCATTTGATCTCGTGCTTCTGGTGGCGGATCAAATACTCCTGGTTCCAGTTCTCGCCAAACTTTTTTGAATAGCTGAGGGCTGCAATCTGGCGCTTCTCCCCTAGGTGCTCATCCAGATCCGGGGCCTGCCAAACCCAGCCGTGGCCGGTCTTAAAGTCCCAGGCCTGGTGGTGAAACTGGAAACTCCAACCTTTTAAATCGCCATTGCCCGAAAGCTTTAACCACCCGTACTGGCTTTCCCGTTTGTCGTTGATGGGGAATTTGGCCAGGGGAGCGCCGAGCACATTACCCACGGTCCGCAGCGAACCATCATAACTATCGTGGCCGATGCCATCGGTTTGGAAGGCATTGAAGGCCATGACCGCCGAAACCAGATCCCCATCTTTGCCCATGGCGAAATCGTAGATGCGGTCACCCTTGCTTCCGATCCGCACCTGGGCCTCGCCGCCTCCGGACAGATCCCAAGGGGTGATGGTTCGCAGTTGGGTTGCGGAATTCGTGGCGTTGGAACCATAGAGAGCGCTGCCGGGACCTCGCACGACTTCGAGAGTCTTGATCATGAAAACGGGCGTCATCTCAGAGGTATAAGCGCTGCCGTAGACATTGTCATTGTACGGAATGCCATCCACCAGCAGCAGGATGTGGTTGTTGTTCCAGCCTTCGTGGAGGCCGCGGCTGGCCACGGTACGGCGATCGTAATCGCGCGCAGGGCCGAAGCCGGGGAGGCTGTAAAGGGCGTCGTTAAGACTGGTCCAGCCATAGGCCTGGAACTGATCACGCGTGATGACGCTTACGACACTTGGAGCTTCGATGGTGCGCTCCGCCTTTTTGGAGGCCGTGGTGATCGGTGTATTGAGAAGGGCCAGGAGATCCTCCATGTCCTTGCTCTCGTCTCGCTTTGAACTCGCCTGACCCAAGGCTGGGATGCCGGCCACCAGCGCGAGGCAAAGGAGTTTTGACAATTGGCTTCGGTGTCTCATGGGGCCTCCTTGGGGGCTTGCTAGATCCTCCTTCGGCAAAATGGTTTGAAAATGTTAATAAAAAAATAGAAAAATTCGGCAATAAGCATCAAAGATGATGGTTTTGTAATGTTGACGTGAGATTCCCCTTTTTTGATGGATTTGACTACATAAGCTCCCTTTAAACATCTATTTGGAGCTGCTAGGTATTAAATTAATCGAAGAAGTCATATGATCCCTACAGAGAAGACCATGCATTCCTGCCTTATTACCTTCGCCTTTACCTACGCTTACCGCCGATATTTCGGCGGGGGCGGTGGATTGGTTGAGGGCATGGGCATGCTGGAGTCATAGAGCCCGATCTGTCATCACGCAACCGTCCGCCATTTCGGTGGGTGGATTGCCGTGTCGATCAGGTGGATCCATTCCCGGGAAAGGCGGCGAAACCCCGGAGGATCCCACCATGGACCCCAACACCGAAACCCTCACCCACGCGACCCTCGACAAAGCTCGAGAGGCTATTCTGGCCACGGATCGGGAGCTTGTACATCTGCTGGCACGGCGCTTTGAAACGGTGCGCCAAGTAGCGGAAGTCAAACGCGCAGAGGACAGCCTTCCGCTTTTAGATGAAGCGCGGGAGCGGGCCGTACAGGAAACCTGGTTGCAGGATTCCGAGGCACTGGGTTTATCGGCGCCCTTCGCCAGGCGGATTCTCAAAGAAATTCTCAATCATTCGCGGCGGATTCAGGAACCGATCCTGGAGGCGCACGAAGCTTCGACACGTCGTTCTCGTGTGGGCTTTCAGGGCATAGCAGGCGCCCATAGCGCATTGGCGGCGGCTCACTTGATGGCCATGCGATCCAATGCTGGAGCCGAATTGCAGGGCTATCCAACATTTCAGGATGCGGTTGTGGCCCTCCAGAACGGTGAAGTTCGGTACGCCTTGCTTCCCGTGGAAAACAGCATCGGCGGCAGCATACAGGATGTAAATCGTCTGGTTTGTGATCAGTCGCTGCACATTGTGGACGAAGAAGTTTGGGAAGTAGAACATGTGCTGGCAGCGCTTCCGGGGGCAGCGCTGGAATCGATCCAAACCGTGCGAAGCCACGCGGCGGCGTTGATCCAGTGCGAGACCTTTTTGCGCGGCCTCGTCGGTGTGGAAGCCCATCCTTGGTTCGATACGGCTGGTGCCGCCGCATCGCTTGGAGCCAGTGACATGAGCGTAGCGGTGCTGTGCTCCGAAGAAGCCGCCGTCGCATGCGGATTAGTGGTGTTGGCCCGTCATATTGCCGATCACGATCGCAACGAAACCCGCTTTGTGTTGCTTGCCATGGAACCAGAGACGCCCGATTCACGATTGCCCTGCAAGACCTCCCTCCTGCTGCGCCTCAATCATCACGAAGGTTCCCTGGCCCGAGCCTTAGCAGCCTTCGCGGAATCCCGCGTCAATCTCACGCGCATAGAGAGCCGCCCCCAGCCAGAAACGCCCTGGGAGTACCTGTTCTTTGTCGATGTGGAAGGACATCAAGGTGAGCCGCACTTGAAGGCAGCTCTCGCTCGCGTGCGAGCCTGCTGCAACCATCTGCGCGTGTTGGGCAGTTTCCCAAATCGGAGTGTGCGGCAGGAAGCCCATCTAGATGGTCCTCGGCCGGAGGCGATTCTTTGTCCCATGCAGCCTCCCATGGCTGTTCTACCGCCTGCACAGGATCATCTGCGCTCCTCGTTTCACCTCGGCAACGTGGTGATCGGAGATGGACGCTTCGTGCTCATTTCCGGGCCCTGCGCCATCGAAAGTCGAGAGCAAATTCTGGAGGCCGCGGCGATGGTGAAGGCGGCTGGAGCTGCGGTGCTGCGGGGTGGCGCCTTTAAGCCGCGCACATCACCCTATGCCTTCCAGGGCTTAGGGTTGGAAGGGCTACGCTACCTTCGGGAAGCCGGGCGCCATTTCGATTTGCCCGTGGTGACGGAAGTGCTGACTATCGAAGATATTTCCATCGTGGCTGCCCACGCCGATGTGCTTCAGGTAGGCGCTCGCAACATGCACAATTTCGCCCTGCTCAAAGAGTTGGGCAGATTAGACAAGCCTGTGATCCTGAAACGCGGCATGAGTGCCACCGTTAAGGAATTCCTCCTGGCAGCCGAGTACATTCTGGCGGGTGGTAATCAGCAGGTAATTCTATGTGAACGGGGTATTCGCACCTTCGAAACAGGGACGCGCGCCACCCTCGATCTAGCCGCTATTCCCATTCTTAAACGAGCCACACACTTGCCCGTGATCGTGGATCCTTCCCATGCCGCAGGCGATCGCCTATTGGTAGTGCCCTTGGCGTTGGCCGCCGCCGCAGCAGGTGCCGATGGGCTGATCGTGGAAGCGCATCCCCATCCTGAAACGGCTCTTTGCGATAAGGAGCAGGCCCTCACCCGTGAGGATCTGGAACAAATGGTGGCTGGGCTCAAACCCATCGTGGCTTCCCAGGGGCGCCGATGGTGAGCGAAAACCCAACTCTGAACCGATTGGTGGCCTCCATGGGACTATCACCCACGATGGCAGGAGCGGCGGCGATTGCCTGTCATCCCGACCCGGTGGATTTATCCATCGGCGAACCAGAAGGTCCGCCTCCGCTTTGCGTGCGGGAAGCGGCTGCAGCAGCTGCGCTCGAAGGCCGAACGCGGTACGGCCCGGTGGCGGGTTTGCCTGAATTACGCGATCAGGTGGCTCAGGATTTAAGCCATCGGGATGGGGTGGCATATACACAGGAGAACGTCATCATCACCAGCGGCGGTAAGGCAGCCATCCTGGATGCGTTGCGCTGCGTGCTGAACCCTGGCGACGAGGTGCTGATCTTTGCGCCATATTGGCCTTCGTTTCGGGATCAGGTGGTTTTGGCTGGAGGTGTGCCCGTTATCGTTCCCTTTGGCGAGGATTACTTGCCCACGCTTGCGAATTTGGAAGGCTCCTTCGGCGCTCTTACTAAGGCCGTAATTCTCAACCAACCCAGCAACCCCACGGGGTGCGTTTGGGATGCCACGCGCATTCAGGTCCTGGCGCAATTGGTCCAACGTTATTGTGCTTGGATCATCGTGGATCAGGTGTATGGAACGCTCACCCTTGAGAGGCCTGAAACGCCATTTCTGCGCCAGGTTCCTGAGCTCCAGGATCGCTGCATTGTGGTGGAAAGTTTCTCCAAACGGTTCGCCATGACGGGCTACCGACTAGGGGCAGCGGCAGGACCCTTGCCTTTGATTGGGGCCATGGTTTCCCTAGCTTCGAATAGTGTCACTCATCCCAGCATGGTGAGTCAGCATGCCGGAATCGCTGCGCTCGGTATGGATGGGAAATGGGAGCAGGCCATGGTCACTTCGTTGAGGAAGCGTCGGGATCGAATGATGGGAGAGCTTGACGGGCTATCAGGCCTGAGGCTGCATCCCCCAAAGGGTGCGCTATACCTCTTTCCCAATATCACCGACTGGCTGGTGGACCACGGTGTGGCCAACGACATTGAGTTCGTGCGCCGCCTTCGCGAAGAGAGTGGCGTAAAAGTCCTGCCCGGCTCTGTTTTTGGAGCAAAGGGGCATTTTCGCATTTCCTATGCGGGTCCTGAAACCGAAGTTTGGGAGGGCCTCCGGCGTTTGCGGGTGTTTTTGAAATCAAGGTCTGTGTGTGCGATGGCTAAGATCGGAATCGAACGTTGATTTATTCCGTTACGACCACACAAAGCTGGTCGAAACAGTAAATCTTGATTGGGAATTGCTCCAAGGAATTTAGCCAACAATCGAGTCGCACGGAGGCGCCTGGGGCAATACGCAACCTTGGAATCAGGTTCGAGATTCTGGAATTACTGGCACCAATTGGCAGATTCATGGCGAGGTAATGCTGATATCCAGAATTATCTACGAAGGCCATGTCCTCTGGGGCAAAGGCGATAAATCCCGAGGTCGTATTCGTCAATTTCATCTTGAATGTACCGGCCGCGAAATGCAGGACGGTGATCTTTAGGCCTTTCACTTCGAAGGGCCGCTGCGGTAGGTGCTTGTAGTTGATCTGCGGAATGGGCGGTTGGGAGGGTGCCTGGGTGGCCGAAAGCGTGAGGGCCCCGGCTAATGGGGCAGCAAATAATTGCGATCGCATGGAATCTCCTTTTCTGGAATGGGATTTGGATATCAAAAGGAGTGCCAGTCCTGGAGGCACCCGAATAGCCCTTAAGCAAAGGCAAAACATCAGGTGCTTCGCCGTTTGCCGAAGGCGTTTCGCACAGGTCCGTCGCGATCTGCAACCTAACCAATTGTTCGTATGGTCCCAGGGGGGAACTGTTGTTTTTTGAATTTGCCAAAGAACGCCGCCACGAGGGTTAGGCACTCCTTCAGCCCAAACCAGACAAACATCGGAGCGCTGAGGCACCGATGCAGGTCCTTCTATCCCGTGTCTTGCTCCTCCGTACCTAGAATCCGCGAGTCCGTCCCAGGTTGTCCCAGGTCGGTCACAAAAGAGATGAAGCTCTGGTTGGTTAGGGCGAAGCTTGATCCAAGTGGCGATGCGCCCCACCATTTGTGCAGTTCATGTCCCAGCAGCAGGTTGCAGAAGGTCGCAAGGTTCCTTGGGAGGCCAGCATGAAGTTCCTCGCCGTTGTTATCG
>JAUYES010000080.1 GCA_030691225.1 Holophaga sp.
GATAGGCCCATACGCCCCAAGCCAGGAAGGCCACTTCAACTAGGGCCACTAATACCATCCACATCACGATGGGCGAATCACCCATGCCGTAGGAATGCATGCCGGTGGAGAGTACGTAATTGACGCCCAAATAGGTCATCAAAATGGTCTGGAAGGCCAAGACACTGACAACGGCCACACCAAACTTGCCGATCATGCGATCGAGCTTAGCGTGCAGGATGGCCATGTAGGCGAGGAAGGCCACCAAGGACCAGACTTCCTTGGGATCCCATCCCCAATAGCGCCCCCAGGAGGAAGCGGCCCACATGGAGCCTGTGATGATTCCCGCGATCAGGAAGATGGAGCCCACGAACATATACCAGTAGAGAAGGTCATACATGCGGTCGATCATTTCGACCTGCCTCGGTCGGAAGATGGTTGTGGCGATCTGCATGTGCGCCACCACGAGCCCCAGGGCCAGGATGGAATAGCCCAGCATGATAATGGGTACGTGAATGGCCAACCACGGCGTGCCCGCAAGCACTGGCGCAATGGGATGGATGAAGCGGTCGATGGGCAGCAAATCCATGAGCGCCATGGTGAGCGCAGCCATGACAGCGGCGTTAAGCACCACGACGCGATTTCGCAGTACCGCATAGGCCACTACGGCGAAGAGCCCAACACCCCACGCCAGGAAGAGCATCGACTCATACATGTTGGCGGCGGGAATCCGATCACCAGCAACCCACCGCAACCCGATGTCCCAGGTCATCATGCCGAAGCCACCCAGCAAAGCCGCGAAGGCTATGCCATCGAGCATCTTGCTCTTACGCATCCAGGCAGCGATTGAGAGTGCCAGCGAAGCCAGGAGAATGATCCAAGACCACCGCACAGGGTTTAGCTCGTTGTAGAAGATCTCGCGATCGATCTTCTCGGAAGTAGGCCATCCCTCCAGGCGAGGCCCCGACATCAGAGCGCCGACCGCCGCTGGCGTCATGGCCTCCGGTTGACCCCAGCGCGCCAGAGGGTCTGCGGGAATGGGGATGGGACGCACGGCATCGTGGAAGAGCACGCCCTTTAGGGTTATCAGGCGCTTTTCGATCTTTTCAGCATCCTGCAACAACCCACGTCGCGGTCGCCCTTCGGCCTCAGCCTGGTGAGCCGCATCGATCTGGGCAAACAGGGCTTGATTTTGAACCAGTTGCGCGAAGGAGGCATGCGTGGTGCCCGCGGGCAGCCCAATGGCTTCGGCAAGGGCCTTGTCGATCTTGACGAAAGGAGAATTGGCGGCGGTCTTAGGATCAAAGAGCCAATCCGCCATGGTGGCCGATGGATCCTCACCCTTCCAGAAATGCGAGCCGGTCACCGTCCAGACGGTCTCACGGGCCAGGGTATCGAAGGGCATGGCGCGACCATCGTGTTGCACCGGCAGCCGCTTCAAGGTTCCCACCGTTGGAGCCGCCGTGGCAGCCAAGGCAGCCCCGAACAAGAGCATGGCCGTCACGGCCTTGCGGCCCTTACCTCCGGGCTTTGGCAGCTTGGGCTCGACTTTTCCGGCTTCACGGCTTTGGGCCATGCGCGTGAACAACACGATGCACATCCCTAGGATCAAGGTGATATACCCAGCAAAGACAATGTTTTGGCCAGGATCCCTGGAAACCGACAGCACCGTGGCCTCGCGCCCCCCGGTCTGCTGGTAGCTAGATTGAAACAGGGTATAGCCGCGGTAGGTGAGTTCGTTATTCATCCAGATTTTGGCGGGGAAGGTTCGCCCCGTATCGCGATCGGTAATCTGAACCTTGCTCAAGAACCCCGCGGGTCGCATGAGGCCGGGATAGGTTTCCAACACAAAATCGTCCAGCTTCACAGAAAAGGGCAACTGGCGCTGCGAAAGGATATGCCCCGCGGGATCATGATGCTCGATGACCGAAGCGCTCTCCCCTTCCCACATACCGAGTTGGCCCTCGACCTTGAAGAAATAGGTGACCGAGGCGCCCACAAAAATGAGAATCAGCGAAGCATGGGTTACCACAAACCCAATGCGCTTGGTGGCCCAAGGGAAGAGATCCGCCAGTGACATGGCCAAATTGATGGCAAAAAGCCCCTGGAGACCAAGGAACCACCAAGAGTAGTAGACTAACCGGCCAGCTGTTTCGACATTGGTGCGAGTCTCGACAATGGTCCCCACCGAAAGTCCCACCAGTAGCAGGAGCAAAAGGATGACCGCGAGCTTTAAGGAAGCCAGATAGGCAAAGAGTTTTTTCATGGAATTCATCCTGGCGACGAGGGCTTCAGTTAGCGGATTTCGATTCGCTTGCGCACACCGTTGAACACGTTGTTGGGCAGGATCGAACGGGTCAACAGATTGAATTTGCTGTTAAAGGGGCGGCCTGCAATGATCCGGTCCGCTTGTTCACTTGAGATGCCTGGCAGCTTCAGCAGTTCCATTTTCGTTGCCGAATTGATGTCCACCAATTTTGGAGCGCTCTTTCGTTTGGCACGGACCGCTGCGCTGGGGCCAGGCTTGGCAACGGTCCCTGGTTTTGGGGTCGCCGCGGCTTCCTGGGATATTCCCGCGCCCACAAGCATCAGGGACGCCATCAGCGTCGCCCCAAATCGGTTCAAACGAAACGCCATAAAACACCTCTCGAAAGAGGATACTACAAACAAGGAAAGACTCGTAAACCAGCTTCACAAATAATGAAAAAAATTATATTTTTAAATTAAATAACCCGGATGCAACTCGCATCCGGGTTATTTTCTGCGGAGAGAAACCTAGCAAGGTTTCTCGCTCGGAACGCTACTAGTGAACCTTGGCGGGATCGTAGGTCGATCCAGCACCGTGGCACACGGCGCACGATTCGCCGTTGATGTTCAAGGCACTGCGAGCCACCTTGATCTGTCCACCGTTCAGGACCATATGGGCCTTGGCGGGGGTGCTGTCATGGCAGGTGACGCAGGCGGCGGTGAACGGCGTGATCATGAGGTCGGTGGCGCCCACGGTGCCGATGGCCGTCCTGGCCTTGGTTACGGTGTCGGTTGCCACGAGATCCTCGGCGGTCTCGCGGGTGGGCAGCACATTCGCGATCGGCATGTTGTAGCCGTTGTAGGTGTGGCAGGACTTGCAATTATTCAGAACGCCAGGGAAGCCAATGGTACCGCCGTTGATGATATTAATGGCGTCAGGCGTCCGATTACGAACGATCCGAATTGGGGTAGCACGATCCTTGCCGGCGTGGATGCCGTGGATCATATCCTTGAAGTTGTTCGTGGTCTGTGGGAAGGCCAGCGCGAACTTCGACCCGTTGACGACCGGGTTGGGTACGGTGATGCCCCAAGAGAGCAGGCTGGCGGTGTCCCGTGCCGTGAACAGACT
>JAUYES010000083.1 GCA_030691225.1 Holophaga sp.
TGTCTGTGAGGCGTTCGTCCACCACCACCCGGAAATCCAAATTTCGAAAGGCCTCGTGCACCTTGGCGGTGTCGGGGTTCTGGCTCAGGGGATTGCCCCGTTCGACCCACGCAAAGGCCAAGGGCGGATCCTGCTGGGCCAACATATCAGCGCCTAATCGCGCCGTGCTGATGGAGATTCGAGCCACGCCATCGGGTTCCGCGGGCGGATAAAAATCGAGGGGATCCTTGATATGCCCGAAGACCTGCGTGGAAAGATTGGCATAGACCCAACCTGCGCCAGGTTTGCCCAAGTTCCCAGTGATCGCCAGCAGGGCCAGCATCGCTCGCATGGTTTGCCCGGCATTGGTGTAGCGCTGCATGCCGAAACCCGCGCAGATGGTCATGGGCCGAAGGGTTCCCATGGCCTGGGCCAGTTTCCGAATCTGAGCCTCGGGCACGCCCGTGACCTGGGCAGTGCGCTCTGGCGTCCACGGCATCACCGATTCGGCGAAGGCCTCGAAACCCAGCACATGGGCCTCAATGAACGCGGAATCCGTGTGGCCCGCCTCGATAATGAGATGCGCCAGGCCCAGAGCCAGTGCGCCATCGGTACCAGGACGCGGCTGCACAAGCAACTGCGCCCGCTCGGCGGTCTGGGTCCGGCGGGGATCGATGACGATGCAAGTGGCACCTGCTTCCAAAGCCTGATCCACAAACCGCATCTGGTGCAGATTAGTCTCGGCGGCATTCTTGCCCCACATGACAATGAGGCGCGCGTTAGCCAAGTCCCAAGGCGCGTTGTGAACATTTTCACCCAGCGTGAGCCGGGTGGCCTCCAGCCCCGCCGGCCAGCAGAGATCACCGTAGGTGCTGGTGAACCCGCCAAAGACACGCCAGAAGGCGCTGCCGCAGCCATTCAAAAGTCCCTTCGTGCCGCTGGCGGAATAGTAGAGAACGCTCTGCGGTCCGTGCTTAGCCTTGGCCTTTTGCAGTTCATCGGCGATCAGGGCCAGTGCCGCATCCCAGGAAATGCGCTCGAAGACGCCCTGGCTTACGCGCCGCATGGGGTGCAGGATTCGGTCGGGATGGTAGACCCGCTCAAGGTAGCTGAGCCCCTTCAGGCAGGCGCCTTCCGGCGTGGCGCGATTGCCTTCATGGGGATCGATGGCAGTAACGCGACCAGCCTCCACCGTCACCCGCATGGAACAGGTGCTGTAGCAATTGCGAGGGCAAGCCGTGGTGAACACCGTCATGGCAGGTCCGAAACGTTGGAGTCGGTTTGCGAATTTCCCATACCAAAAACTAACCGCGAAAACGCCCAGTGTCTCGGCCCAGGCGCGTTCGCGGTTCCAGAAGCAAAATCCTAATTAAGCCTTTTCCAGCGCCTGGGCCAGATCCGCAATCAGATCATCGGGGTCTTCGAGGCCCACGGAGATGCGAACCATGTTTTCTGTGATCCCAGCATGGATCTTTTCGGCAGGGCTCATATCGGAGTGCGTCATGGAACTGGGATGCTGGATGAGGCTTTCCACGCCGCCCAGACTCACGGCCAGCTTCATATGCTCGATCGCATCCAGCATGCGGAAAGACTCGGCCTCGCCGCCCTTGATCTTGAAGGTGATGATGCTGCCGGTGCCCGTGGCCTGCTTCTTCCACAGTTCCAACTGACGCTCACCCATGCTGGGCAGACCGGGATAGGACATCTCGTAGACCTTGGGGTGCGATGCAAGGTAAGTCACCAATTTCAGGGCGTTCTCCTGCTGTTTCTCCATGCGAATCTGCAGGGTGGCCAGTGAGCGGTGAATGAGCCAAGCGGTGTCGGGATCCGCAATGGAACCCAGAATGGTGCGGTTCACCTTGACCTGGGCCATCAGGGCCTTGCTGCCCATGGCGATGCCGGCTACGAGATCGGAATGACCGCCGAAAAACTTGGTGGCGGAATAGAGAACTAGATCGGCGCCCAACTTCAACGGGCTGGAGAAGATCGGCCCCATGAAGGTGTTGTCCACCATCACGAGAATTTTTTTCTCGGGGGTCGAATACTGATCGGCAATCTCCCGAGCCGCACAGATATCCGAAAGCATCATGGTGGGATTGGCTGGAGACTCAATGAAGATGGCCTTCACCGTCGGGTCATCTTTGACCATGGCCTCCATTTCGGCTTTGGTGGCCCCGGCGGGAAAATGCTTGGTTTTGATATTGAATTGGGGCAGCAGGTGGCGGAAGAAATATTCGGTTCCACCGTAAACCGGATCGCTGAACACGAGGGTGTCGCCGGGGCGCAGGAACGCAAGACAGGTGCTGCTGATGGCGCCCATGCCGCTACCAAAGAGCGCGGCGTCTTCGGCGCCATCCCACCCAATGACCTTGCCTTCTAGAATTTCGCTATTGGGGTTGTTCACCCGCGTATAGATCAAGGCCGGGCTTTCGCCCTCCTTCATGGGGGACAGACCGTAGGCGATTTCAAAGGCTCGCTTGCCTTCTTCGGCGGTCTTGAAGAGGAAGGTGCTGGTGCGGAAGACTGGCGGTGTGGCAGCGCCCTCAGAGCGCTGAGGATCGTAGCCCTTGGAGAAGATCGAGGTCTGAGGTTTAACACCAAGATGCTGATTGGACATGGGACGCTCCCGGAAGGCGATCCAAGATGGACCGAATCTGTGCTTCAGGCTACGATCGGTCTTCCTTCGTCTCCATCGAATGATTTGCGGATTTCACACCATGAATACACCCCTTGACCGAATTGATTTCGAAATAATTGAGCTTCTACAGAATGATGCTCGTCTATCGAATAAAGAACTGGCGGCTGCCGTGGGTTTGGCTGCCTCATCCTGTCTTGCCCGGGTTCAACGACTACGTTCAGAGGGCATTCTGCTCGGCTTTCACGCCGAGGTAGCCCTGGAAGCACTCGGCATCGGCCTGCAGGCGATGGTGACCGTGCGCTTACGCCAGCACAGCCGCACCCAATTGAAGGCCTTCTGGAAGCATCTGCGGAGCCTGAAGGAGGTTCGTGCCATTTACCATGTCACCGGCGCCTATGATTTCCTGGTTCACGTGGCAGCCCGCGATATGGAACACCTACGGGACTTGGCCCTGGATGCCTTCACCTCCCGGGCGGAAGTGGCCCACCTGGAGACCTCGCTCATTTTCGAACACCAGCAAAATCCCGTGGCACCGCGCCTATCGGTTCCCGAGCCCATAAAAACCAAGAAGGACTAGGCCGCTGGCCCCTATCCTTCCACTTGCGCCATCAAGGCTTCGCGTTTCCGTTGAGCCCGCTGGGTGCTCCAGAACCCCCAGAGTGCACCCAAAGCGCCTGTAAGGGTTCCAAGTAACCCTAAAAGGAAAAGGCTGCGGAAGGAAAAAAAGCCCGTGCGCGCCAATTGAACGAGTAGGGGAGAAATGCCGCCGATGCCCCGGCTGAGTGGAAGCCATAGGGCCAGCAGCGCCAATACCGCCAACAGGCTGGCCACAAACCCGAGCACTGCGCCCTCCACCAACAGCGGAATGCGAATGAAATTTTCGGTGGCACCCACCAGACGCATGGTGCCGATTTCTTCTTCTCGGGCCAAGATGCTCATGCGAATGACATTGCCCGTAGAAAAGCCCGCCGCCACTAGCAGCAGTGCTCCCAGGATGCCAAGGGCCTGGCGCAGGAGAGACGCGGATTTCTGAAGAGATTCGAGGCGCTTTTGATCGACGATGACATCACCGACGGCCGAGAATTGTTTGAGGCTTTCGCCTACCTCAACGGCTTTTTTGGAGGCTAAGAGATCGGGCCGCAGACTCAATTCGAGGCTCTCGGGAATGGGCTCTTTACCCAGGCTATCGAGCATCATTCCGGCATCTCGAGTGGTCTCAAGAAAGCGTCGCGTGCCCT
>JAUYES010000086.1 GCA_030691225.1 Holophaga sp.
TCTACAAGTCCGCAGGGGAACAGGTCACGCGCATCGCCGAACTGACCCAGAAGCTCGAGGATCCTCTCTTTGCGGCCAAGGCCGCTGTCTATACCCGCAAGCAGAACGGTCTCCGTTCCGTTTCGCACATCGTGGCGGGCGAACTGTCCCGGCGCGTGGATGTGAAGGGCGCACCCTGGCTCCGCTCGTTCTACCGCAAGGTTGTCCAGCGTCCCGATGACATCACCGAGACCCTGGCCTACCTGAAGGGCAACGGAAACACGGAGCTCCGCAAGCTTTCCAACGCTATGAAGCGGGGGTTTGGTGAGGCGCTGGGTTCCTTCGATGCCTACCAGCTTGCCAAGTACCTGCGTTCCGATCGGGATCCCAACCTGATCGATGCCGTGAACCTGATCCACCCCAAGTCCACGCCCGCGCTGGCGGCCCTGATGACCGGAACGCTGAAGCCTGCGGAAACCTGGGAGACCAAGCTCACGCAGGCAGGTCAGCAAGCCGCGAAGGAAGGCCTCTCCGACCAGGAGAAGACTGAACTGAAGGGTCAGGCCTGGGGCGAACTGCTCGCTCAGCGCAAGCTCGGCTACCTAGCCTGCCTGCGCAACCTCCGCAACATTGCGGAGCAGGCACCCGAGGCACTCTCCCTCGCCCTGGACTTCCTCACGGACGCCCGGCAGGTGGAGAAGTCCATGGTTCTTCCCTTCCAGATCTTCACGGCTGCGACGGTCCTCGCCAACACGAAGGCCGATACCAGCGCGGTCAAGAAGGCCCTGGAAAAGGCCATGGAGCTGTCCCTCAAGAACGTTCCTGCCTTCGATGGGGAAACGCTGATCGCGGTCGATGTTTCGGGTTCGATGAATGGCCGTCCCGTTCGGATTGCCTCACTCTTCGCCGCCGTCCTATTCAAGTCGCAGGACAAGGCGGATGTGATGCTCTTCGACACCAAGGTCCAGCACCTGCGTCTGCACCCCAACGACTCGCTCACGAGCCTCACTCAGGCGATTGAGAAGGCCGCCACAGGAGGCGGAACGGACTTCCACATCATTTTCCAGAACGCCAAGAAGGCCTACGACCGGATCATCATCCTGTCGGACATGCAGGCCTGGGTGGGCAACCACACGCCCGCCGCCGATCTGGTGGCCTACAAGCGGAAGTTCAAGGTGGATCCCCGCATTTTCAGCTTCGACCTCAACGGCCACGGAACCCTCCAGTTCCCGGAGTCGAAGGTCTTTGCCCTGGCGGGTTTCACGGATGCCGTCCTCGGCACGATGAAGAACCTGGAAAA
>JAUYES010000093.1 GCA_030691225.1 Holophaga sp.
CTTGCCGTACTCGTTGCCACCCCGCAGGCAGGCCACGGCGTAGACGCCGCCCATCTCCATCCAAACAAGGTTGGCGGGGCTAAAGCCCGGCGCCTGGGGGATGTTGAAGCCGCCGTAGCCATAGAGCAGAGTGGGGTTCAGGCCATCCAGCTTCAGGCCTTTCTTGTAGGCTAGGAATAGGGGCACCTTCGTGCCGTCCTTGCTGGCGTAGAAGACCTGCTTCACCTCGAAGTCGCTGGGGTTTACATCGACCTTGGGCTGCCGGAAGACGGAGGCCTTGCCGCGCTTGAGGTCGTAGCGGAAGGTCGTCGGCGGCAGATTGTAGGAGGTGAAGGTGTAGAAGATTTCCGTGTCCTTGCGCTCACCACCAAAGCCCATGAGGCTGCCGATCTGCTCCTGCTGGATGGTCTTGAGATATTTGCCCTTAAGGTCGTAGAACTTGACCGTATTGAGGGCATCGATGCGCCAGGTGACGGCCAGAGTGTTGCCCAGCAGGCTCACGCCGCCGATCACATCGCGGTTGGTGGCCTGGGGCACGATCTCTTTCCATGTTTTGGGATCGGGATTCAGGCGGTTAACGGCAATCACGCGACCGCGGGGGGCCTCAAAATCCGTGGAGACGTAAAAGGTGTCGCCATCGTTGCCCAGAATGTTGTAGGAACCATCGAACTTATCGAAGAGGGGCAGCACAGGGCTATCGGCTTTGGCCAGATCCTTGATGAACACGCGGTTGCGCCGCTCGGTGCCCTGGCTCTGGCCGATGACGAGGAAGCGGCCATCGTCTGTCACACCGCAGCGGAAGCCCCAATCTGGCTGGTCGGGGCGCTCGTAGATGATCTTGTCGGCACTTGCAGGGGTACCTAGCTTGTGGAAGAAGAGCTTTTGGTGCTTGTAGACAGCGGTCAGAGCCTTGGAGGCCTCTACGGCCGGATAGTTGGAGTAATAGAATCCGCTGCCGTCTTTGGCCCACTCGTTCACACCCACGCGGCCCGTGGGCAGGGCATCGGGTAGATCCTGGCCTGTGGCCACCTCTCGGATCTTCCAGGTAGTTACATCGGCGCCTGCCTTGGAGAGGCCATAGGCCATATACTTGCCGTCCTCGCTGAAAACGGTTCCCGCCAGGGAGATGGTGCCGTCCTTGCTGAGGGTGTTGGGGTCCAGCAGCACGCGCCCCTTGTCCTCGATGCTCTCCGTGAGGTAGAGCACAGCCTGGTTCTGAAGGCCCGTGTTGTAGGAGTATACGTAGTAGCTCCCATGCTTGCGGGGGGCGCTGTATTTCTCGTAGTTCCAGAGTCGGGTGAGCCGATCTTGGATGCGCGTGCGCTCTGGGATGGTGGCGAAATAGCTCTCGGTGGCTTTGTTTTGGGTTTCGACCCAGGCCTTGGTGTCCAGGCTGTGGTCATCCTCCAGCCAACGGTAGGGATCTGGAACCTGGGTTCCGAAATAGGTATCCACCACGTCCAGCTTGCGGGTGATGGGGGCCTTGAAAGGCGCCTGGGCCACCAGGACAGAGGCCAAAAGAGAAATGGCCAGGATGGGACGGAAGCGCATGGGCATCTCCTGCGTGAGGGGAGGAGTATAGCATCGTGTTGCGATGGTTATGTTTCACGCCTGCCGCGGAGGGAGTGGAGAGAAGAAATTGGTCGCCCTTCTGAGCCTACTTGGCGGGAACGGCCCAATTCCCCGTTGGCGCTTCGCCCTTCTGAGGCTTGATGGCGGTAATGAAGTCCTCCAACGTCTTCTTGATCACAGCCTGCTGCTCGGGTGAAAGCGGCATTTCCTTGCCCATGCGCTTGTTCACGTACTCTGTTCGGTATTCGGTGAAGGCGGCGATGACATAGGGTGGGCGCGCGGTGAGGTAAAGGTTGGGGCGACCCGGACACTGAACCAAAAGGCCCGGCTGACCGGCCACCGCCGTGGGCATCCAGGCAAGCTTGACGCTCCCCATCGCGCGCTGGCCCTTCTCTTCCAGCAGGAAACCCCAACCGAAATCCACCTTCTTGTCTTGCTTCAGAAATTCCTCCGCCACGGATTCCTTCAGCCCCGGCCAACCCTTGTCCTTCAATTCGGGCCAGTCCGCGAGATCGAAGGCAAAAGCGTAGACCTCGAGATCCACAGGGATGGCCTCATCCGCTTCCCGGGTGCTGCGCACCAGAGAATGGACACTCCGCAAACCAGAA
>JAUYES010000094.1 GCA_030691225.1 Holophaga sp.
AGCAGGGGGCGGCGATCAAGGCCGCGTCAACTTCTACTTCGCCCGTGACCAGGGATCTGGCTCGCCCACCATGACTCCGCACGATTACGGAGCACTTCAATTCCCCTCGGCTGACCATCTCTCCAATGAGACCATTGACGCCGGTTTCAATGCGGGTGATTACGCCTTTGCGAATGTAGGGAATGATCTCGGCGTGGACCGCATGCACGGAGCTGGACGCAATGCCCATGTCGCGCAAGCCCATGGCATCCATCTCCTTGACCAGAAGGTTCAGGAGCAGATCCCCATTCCGAAGATGATGGTGGGTGGAGATGTTCATCCCATCGCGCAGTTCACATTTTTCCAGCGCGGCGCGCAACGAGGGCAGTAATTTGCTATCGCCAGGGCTGCGACGGACCAAGGGCCGGGTGGCACGCAGGACCTCTGGTTTCTTATTCCAGGGATCGAGGTAGGGGTCGAGGGTGCGCCCGCGCCATTGAGCCGGAATCTCTCGGCCGAGGCTATTTTTCGCCATGAATCACCTCGTCGGAGAGAGCGTATTCAATCATGCCAAAGGCAATGGCAGAACGAAGGGTGCGGGCGGCGCGGGTGACGACGGGCGCATCCACCATTTTTCCTCGCAGTGAAATAACACCGGTGCCCATTTCGCGCGCTCGCTTGATGGCTTCCATAACTTCCACTGCGTTCTCAATTTCTTCGGGCGTGGGGCGGAACACATCATGAACAACTTCGATCTGGCGAGGGTTGACCAGGGATTTTCCTGTGAAGCCCAAGCGCTTAACCAGGACTGTCTCGGCGCGCAGTGCGTCCATATCGTTAACATCGGAAAAGATCGTATCGATCACCTGAATACCGGCCGCCTTGGCGGCCCAGACCACCCGCGTGCGGGCTGAGAAGAGTTCTTCACCAGTTTTGGTGCGATCAATTTCCATGGAAGCGGTGTAGTCCTCCGCACCAAAGGCCAGGGCCACAATGCGCGAAGAGGCCTTGGCTGTTTCGACGCAATTGAGCACGCCCTGAGCACTCTCGATGGAAGGAATAATCTTGAAATATCCGATCTCAAGATGGAGCTTCTCTTCCTGTTCGGTGAGCAGAGTATCAAGCCGTTCGACGATTTCTGGGTTATCGGCCTTGGGCAGGCGAATGCCGTCCGGCAAGGCGGGCAGAATCTCTTGAAGATCAGAAGCGGCGTAAGGCGTATCAAGCGGATTGATTCGCACGAACATTTCCTTGTTGCGGTTCTGAAAGAAGCGCAGGAAATTGCGGGTCAACAGGCGAGCTGCGTCTTTTTCCTGGAGCGGCACGGCATCTTCCAGATCGATCATCACGCCATCGGTCTCGAAGACCGGAATGTTTTGAAGCATGCCCGGCATGTTCCCGGGCACGTAGAGCAGCGACCTTCTGAGCTTCATGGCGCGTTCCCCTGGATGCTATTTTTCTTCGATAAATAATGTGTCTACGCCGCTAGTCGCGGAGTAGTGGCGTTCGATACCGTCTACGAGATACTCGGCCAACACGATTTCGCACGTCGCGAAGACTTCGGCTTCGATCAGGCGTCCGCCCACCACTTCGCCACTGGATTTGGAGCCAAGGATGTAGAACTGACCTCCGAGTTGTTTTTCGGTATTGGGTGCGATGTTACCTTCGAGGCCCAACAGCTCAAGCGGGCCTTCTAGACGATGGGTTTTGATGCGAGGCCCTGTCATGGGTAATTGGGCGCCAGCTTGAATGCCGCTGAATTGAACATCGCGCACCGAGCCGATGGCCGAAACCATTGAAGCGAAGTGGAGGTTTTCAGCTCGGGCAAAATTCACCAAGGCCTGGACGATCTTGGTTCCTGGTTCGATTTTGATAATGAAGCGACGCCCGGCTTGGCATTCTCTGGACCAGAGTTTTTCCATGACTATTCCTCGGAAGATCGTTTGATTGCAGTTTCGATTCGAGCGGCAATGGCGTAATCCAAAGCCCCGCGGTCGGAGATCTGGATGCGGCCCGTCTGGACCCCCAGTTGGTTGAGAGTCGCGGTGATTTGGGCACGAATCAGGTGCTCGAACTGTTTTTTGACCGTTGATTCGATTTCGATCTGAAGGGTCTCGCTGGGTTCCACCACGACCATCAGGTCGCTTGATTGCATCGTGCCTGAGCTCGCCTTGCGTTGGATTTTCATGACCTAATCTCCGCGTGTTTGGGCTCGAAGGTGATCGGCAATG
>JAUYES010000102.1 GCA_030691225.1 Holophaga sp.
CAACCCTAAGGTTGATTCTCCATCGAAATCCAAGTCATTCGGGTGACACATCGAAAGAGGTGTGTCATGCAAAAGACCACACTCTTGTCGCATCGGTTCAAGGACTTGCATCCGCCAAGCCCTTTCGCGGCAAAGCCTCGCGTTGAGGCTCCGATCAGTGTGTTGGTGGTTGAGGACGAAGCCATCACGCGGAAATTTATTCACCGGTGTCTAGAAAAGGCCGGGTTCCTGGTGCGGGAAGTCGCCGATGGCGAAGAAGCCATTGCGGCCTTCGAGCAGGAACCTCCTCAAGTCGTGATCCTCGACATCATGCTGCCAGGCATGGATGGCTTCGAAGTATGTCGTCGTTTCCGTGAGAGCAGGGACGACACCGCAATCCTTATGCTCACTGCAAAGAAAGAAGACGAATCCAAAATCTATGGCCTTGAATTGGGTGCCGATGATTACATGGTTAAACCTTTCAATCCTGGCGAACTCGTCGCACGGATCAAGGCCGTCCTCCGCCGCCAGGACTCCAGGATGGGAGCTGCTTTCTCCCTGAAATATAAAAATCTTCGAATTGATTTCAGAACACAAAAAGCATTCAACGGCGTGTCGGAAATTGACCTCACTCCGCAGGAATTTTCCCTCTTGGCGACCTTTCTCGAGAACCCCGGTCGAATCTTGACGCGGGAAGAGTTGACCGAATCCCTCTGGGGTAAAGGTCACCACGGAAGCTCAAAAAGCCTGGATGTTTGCGTTCGAAAGCTCCGCGAAAAAACCGAAGATGATCCCTCTCATCCAACTCGACTCAAGACCGCGCGGGGCTTTGGTTATATCTGCGAGTAAGGTATAGGATTCGTGGAGTCAACGCGTTGAAGCTCTGCTGGATCTGGATTACTACGCTGGAACACTATCTGGATGTGCCATGAACGTGCCCGCACTCATGAAGCTTGGTGATAGCTCTCGCAGGGCAAAGGATTACCGGAAGGCCCTGGATCACTACCTTCAGGTTCTGACAATCGATCCTTCTAACGGAGCAGCTCTTCTTGCTGGGGGAGATTCCTACCGAGGGCTGAAAGACTATTCCGCAGCGTTGAACATGTTGAATCGGTATTTGGAGATTCACTCCCAGGATGCTTCAACATTGGCCCGCATTGCCGATGTGCATCGAAAGTTGGGGCAATGGGAAAAGGCCGTGGAGCAATACGAAAAATCGCTTGCGATTGAACCAGACCAGCGATACGCCCTCATGGGACTTGGTGATTTGTATTTCAAAAAACAAAAATTCTCAGAAGCCTTGGTGCTGTGGGAGAAGCTTCTCGACCTGGACCCAACCCTTCTTCGAATCCTGACCATGGTTGGACATCTGCATCGAAAACGTCACGACTTTGAGAAAGCGGTGTATCGGTTTTCGCAGGCGTTGCAGCTTGACCCACAAAACCCGTATGCACTATTTGGAATGGCCGATGCGCTACGGGGCCTGGGCGAATTCGAACGAGCCGTGCCTTACTGGAATTTGATTCTGTCCCTGGATCCGAGAAACAAGCAGGTGCTTGTGCGGGCTGGAGATTGCTTTCTTCGCTCAGGCGATCGGGCGCGAGCGGAAGACCTGTTTCTCCAAACACTGGAAGAAGGTTATGACAAGCCTGCCCTGTTTGGACTCGCTAAGGTATACCGGCAGCGGAGTGAAGGCATCCAGGCCATTTCTCTCTATGAACGAGTGCTCGCTCGAAACCCGGAAGATGTGCGCACTATTCTCCTTATCGGTGAAACCCTTGCCGAAACAAAAGGCGTGAAAGCCGCGCATGGGTTCCTTCGCTCCATGCGATCTATTGTGTCCAACTCGAAAGAGCTAGATCTCGCACTGGCAAGGCTCACGCCGTGATTCTGGTGGGCCTACCTGGCGCAGGCGATACCCTCTCTTGACACGAATTTGGCTGCGCATGCTCATAGAATCCCGTCAGAAACATCGAGCAAAAGCTTATGAATCATGACTTGGCCTAAGAAAAAAAAGACAAAAGGTTAAGAAAAATTAACCAAATTCATACTTGAACGACGAGTCTAAAGCACTACACTTAACACATTACGCCATGAGTGAATATTTTTTCGATTTCACTCGAGGCCCGTTTGACGGCAGATGCATTTTTCTGAAGGCGCCCAGAATTAGGCTGTTTCTGCTGGTAGTTTGGATTTTTTAGAAAACCGATAATGGTTTTCATTCATGAAATATTGTCAAGAACTGTATTTTTAAAATATGGTTTTGGCTGTTGGTTTTGGGAGTGCCTATGCGCAAATACGCGCGTGTAGCCATGGCGCTGGGCGTAGGTTGTGCCCTGTTTGCTAATGGCAATTCAGCCAGCACCGGTGCTAGTGCGGGTGTACGCATTGTGGCGCCGGTGAAGATTACCGCAGTGCAACATCTAAATTTTGGTTCCATTGTCGTGGGTGATGTTGCGAAGACATCCACAATCACGATGGCATTTAACGGCATTGCCCCAGGCATTATCGGCAATCTCACTGGCAATTTGGCTTCCACCAGATTGACCGCAATGAGCAATTGCACGCCCTATCGGAAGAGTGCAGCACACACACCAGCGCTTTTCCATCTACAAAAGGACGCTTGGGTCGCTTCTTTCAATATCGGAGGGGCCGGGCTCCTTGATACGGACGTGACGATCGTGATCGATAGAGCCGTGACGCTGTCGGGTGGCACCGGTGGTCCTGTGAACCTGCAAGTCGCGACGGATATTCCTGCGGATCCCTTCATCCCCGCTGGCGCCCTGGCTGGTGCAACGTATCGCCGCTTCCAGTTGGCCGGGAAGTTAGACATCCCGGCTGGATGCCTCGGCTCTAAGACCGGCACGATCAATGTGAGCGTCTCGTATAACTGAACTTTTTTGAGCCACGAATAGATGTCATTGAGTGGCTCCGCGTAATTCCTCACCCATCCGTACCCCTTCGGGTACGGGCTTAAGCAACCATCGTCCGAGCTAGGCCCATTGCGGGCATATGGTTTCCGGACACTCTCTTAGGAGCTACCATGCGCAATCTCATCACCTTCGGCATCGTCGCCGCTTTTTCTAGCCTCGCTTTCGGCGCCGACGGCAACACTGCTAGTGCCAGCGCCACCGCCAGCGTTCGCATTGTTGCCCCCTTGCGAATCATCTCAAATCAGAACCTGAACTTTGGCAACATCGTTGTAGAAGACACGGCTCTGCCAGCCCAGGTGACGATGACCACCGCCATCGCACCCAATCAGCTCCATGCCACCGCCACTCTCGGTGGATGGGTAAAGTGTGCTCCTTGGAAGCATGCCGGAACGGTGACCGCTGCGAGCTTCCACTATTCCTATGATTTGGGCGTTGCAGTTACCGACGTTAAGGTCACGGTGGATCCAACCGTATCTCTGACCGGGGGAACGGGCGGAGCCGTGACGCTGACAACGAATAATGATTTGCCCGCCGATGCTTGCTTCCTCAGCGATTCCCGCCTCGATGCCGGCCCGGGCACCCATCAGAGCCATTTCGGTGTGGGCGGAATTCTGAATATCCCCGCCGGAGCGCTTGGTGCAAAGACCGGCACGGTGAATGTGACGGTAGAGTACATCTGATCCTCAGCTGAATGTCGTATGCATTGGGGGCTGCGTGATGTTTTTAACGCGGCCCCCAATACTCGTCCAACATCACACTCCGGAATATTCCTTATGTGCTTTCCATCCACTTTTTCGTTCATCCTCTTGGTCGGGTTCCTTTCGAGCCACGCGGTCTTTGCTCAGACTCCTGCGCCTGAACCGCCACCCGCGGCACAGGGCACGGCATCGCAAACATCGCCCAAGGCACCAGACCAAGCTGCCGGAGGTGTGGTCCTCATGCCCTCTCGGGTTGTGCTGGAAGGACGCGAACGTGCCGTGGAAGTAATGATGAGGAATGGAGGCAGCACGCCGGCGTCATTTCGTGTGAGCCTCAAGGAAATGGATATGTTGCCAAATGGCAAGCTGCAAGGACGGGTTAAAAAAGAAGGCGAGATTACGGCCGCAGACCTCGTGAGATTCTCTCCGCGTCAAGTGGATCTGGCACCTGGCGAGAGTCAGATTGTTCGGTTCCAATTGCGAAAACCGGCGGATCTTCCAGAAGGAGAATATCGCTCGCACGCACTCTTTCAGGGAATTCCGCCTGCCAATCCCGCTGAACCCATCACTGAAGATGTCGAACGACGCCTCTCGTTTAATATCACTCAGGTCATGGGCATTTCGATTCCCTTAATCGTTCGGCATGGGGAAACCAAGGCGACGATCACCCTCAAGGACCTTCGCTATTGGCAACCCGATGTACCTGGCACCGTGCCGGTCATTAGCCTGTTTCTTGAACGCACCGGCAATCGAAGCGTGGTGGGCGATCTGCGCGCCAGTGTGGATTCCGGGGGCCAACTCGCAAAAGGTACCTTGCTCTTTGAATTGAAGAGTACAGGGGTCTACACAAACCTCGAGCGACGGGAAGTGCATCTGCCAATGTACTTCGCTAAAGATGGGAAATTAAAAGGAACAAGAGTCAAAATCACGTTCAATGCGACGGATATGAAAATGGCCCCTGATGTCGCCTACATCGATCTTGCACCCTAAGCGGGGTGGCAGCCATGGCGTCATTCCGAGCGCTTTTGGCGTTGGGCTTTGTGGGCTTTCACGGGCTGGTTTCCCAGGAACCCATGAAGAAACCCCTCGACGAAAATGATGCTCTCTTCTTGCTTCCCTCACTTGGCGGTACGGCCCTGGGTGACGGTATACAGGTGTTTCCATCGGGAGCTTCGGTCCTCGTTCCGCTGGGAGAGCTCTGTCGGCTACTTGGGTTGGGGATTGAGGTTCAGGCGAATGAGGGACAAGCCAGCGGTTTTTTTATCTCGCCTAAACGAAAATTCGCTCTAGATGTGTCGACCCGCAGTGTGCAGGTGGAAAACCGAAAGCTTTCCTTCCAGGTGGGGCAGGTTCAGGCCTTCGGGAATGATCTATATGTGGATGTAAATCTACTTGAATACTGGTTTCCACTCGAAGCCAAAGTGGAGACTCGCGACTCGGCGCTGTATCTAAAGGCAAAGGAGCAACTCCCCATCCAGGCTGCCTGGGATCGAGATCGACAAGGCTCTCGTAATCTCAGCAGCGGGGACAAAACTAGAAAAAATTCTGCACCGCGGTATCCCTTTCCTTATTCTTTGGTTTCCGTGCCTATGGTCGATTTTTCTGTGAATTGGCAGAAATCTCAACGATCGCCCTCGGGTCCACCCAGCGCTTCCCTCGCCATGGGTGGTGATCTGCTGTGGATGAGTTCACAGTTCAATCTCACGCGAGACAATCAGGGATCTTTCAGCTCCAGCCGAGGCACACTCTTTCGCGAGGACCCCACGGGAGGGCTACTGGGGCCATTGCAAGCTCGCCATTTTTCCATTGGAGACATGCAGCAGGGCGCGTCCCTAGAATTGGCGGGGGGGCTTCCGCAAGGTCGCGGCCTCCTGGTGGACAACTATCAGACGAGTTTCCGATCTTCGTTCGCTATGCGTACGTTTCGGGGAACTCTACTAGACGGGTGGAGTGTTGAGCTTTATCAAAACAACAGCTTGATCGGGTTTCAGCGTGCCCGGCCAGATGGAACCTACGAATTCCCAGAAACGCCCTTACGCTTTGGCTTAAACCTCTTTCGGTTGGTATTCAACGGGCCTCTGGGTCAGCGGCGCGTGGAAAATCACCGGATCGATATTGATCAAGATCAGCCCGCACCGGGAGAATTCTATTACCGCTTTGTGGGCATTCGGCCCACGCGTCGGCTGTACGCGGATGATCTCCTTCAGCAGGCAGGCACCGACAATTTTGTTATCCCCTACCCCGACGAGACCCGACCGGCATTTCTTGTTGAAGGTGAATATGGACTATCGTCCTACCTCTCTGCCAAGTCCGGAATCATGACCATCCATTCACCCATGGGGGGTCGGGATTATGGCGTAGCGGGATTTCGCACCGTCCTTCCCTTTTTCTCCGCGGAATTAATGGGGGCAACGGATCGAGCCAAAGACGGAACTCGCAATGCTCCGCAAGGACTCGCCGCAGAAATCTCATTTCGTACGGGTTTTGAATACTCCAGCCTGCAGTTTAAGCATTCGGAGTACCGGCGTGGTTTTCAGCCGACCATGCAATTGCTTGTGGTTCGCAAAGACGCCTTGAATCTTCGCAAAGAAGATCTCATCGGACTTTTTACGACCTTACCTGCAGGCCGAAATCCCTTGAGCCTAAGCTACCAATATGTGGGACAAAATTTTTCCGAGGGTGGCAATCTCCGACGGCACCGGCTTCAGTTATCCACAACACTTCAGAACCTGAGTTTTTCACAATCCCTTGGGCATTCTCGGGACACGACAAGGGGACAGAACCTACAGTCTACGGATGGCCAGTCTTTGGTATCCGCTGCATTCATGGACTATCAAGTACAAGGCAGCTTGAGCTACCGCAAGTCGGATGGGCACCTGAAGATGGGCTCCTGGGCCCTGACCGGGAATCGTCATACTGAGTCCGGAATGAACTATACCGGAGGCGTTCGGGGCTCTTCGGGAGGTCTTAAAGAAGCAAGTTGGTTCCTGAACGCCATGCGCCAAATTGGGAAATTCGCC
>JAUYES010000183.1 GCA_030691225.1 Holophaga sp.
GGTTCACGGCATAGAGCAGAATCCACAGAGGCAATGCCAGGAATACCCAGCCTCCACGGCGAAGAAAAGAAGGTTGAGAGACTTCAGGCTTAACTGGGGCGCAGGCGCAGTCAGGATTCTCAGACATGGGAGAGCTCCGCCTTTACCGTTTTCTCAGCCTTGCAACACACCGCGGGAATGCCAAGCACCTTCACGTCCACCGCACGGTCACGATCCTGATGGACCTCTGCAAGGGCCATAGCCTCGGCCAAGATCCCCTTCAACACAGGAGACATCTCTGTCTCAGGGATCACGGATACGTAGACCCAACGACCTTCTTTCCGCTCATTCACGAAGCCCGCACGGCGCAGTTCTCGCAAGGCCTCGGACACCGAAGAGGTGGGCACCTGAAGCACCTCGGCCACCTGGCAAACGCAAAGTTCTCCAGAGCCCAGAAGCGCCAAGACTCTAAGCCGTAGCGGGTGCGACACCGCCTTCAACCGCTCCACCATCGAACGCAAACCGTGCGTCATGCCGTGTATCCTTTCAGGCTCACCACGAGTGCCAAGGCCCTCGATCAGGCTTCAGTATAGATACATCGGAAAATATCGAAACATTAAAATGTTGACGATGCGCCTGTCAGGGATTTCCGAGTCGGCTCATTTACCTCGCCTTTTTCGGTTTGCTAGTCCGGTAAGGATTGTGCACCGATCGACATCACCTTTTGATGAAGGCAAAGCCGATCGAAAGATTCAATGGGAAGTGCCAAGAAGAGCGCTTGTCAGAATCGCTCGGCCTTAAGGAATTCCAGCCGTCGTCGAATCTCGTCCCGACCGGCCCTGAAACGCTCCCGCAATTGGTCGGGTGTAAGGCTAGGATCATCGCTCGCAGGGTCGGGAATGGGCCAGTGGAGCCGTTCGGCCTTGCTCAAAAAGACCGGGCAGACTTCTTCAGCGCAGAGTGTGATGACAAGATCCACAGAGGCGGGATCGATATCCTGCACGCTCTTGGAGCTGTGCGAGGCGGCGTCGATACCCACCTCCGCCAGCACTTCGATGGCATAGGGGTTTACATGGCTGGGGCGGCTCCCAGCGCTTTGGATGCGCAGGCCAGGAAGCATCTGGCGGCCGAGTCCTTCTCCCATTTGGGAACGAGCACTATTGGCAACACAGAGAAACAGAATGCTGGTGGGGGTCATGCAGACTCCTTGGGTGTTTAAGAATGGGAGCGGTCTTTCTTGGATCGCATCACGCAAGCGCAGTCGCCATGCAGCAGCGCATCGGGGTCGGTAACAAGGGGCATATTGGCCTGGTCCCAGGCGATCATGCCTCCGTTCAGGCAGGCAATCTTGTCAAAACCTAGAGCCTTGAGGGTTGTGGCAGCGCCCTTGGTATAGACACCCGAAGAATCCGCCAGGATCAGCAACCGGTCCTTGGGAAGATCTGCCGCATGCTCCGCGAGGGTGATGTGGGGAAGGTAAATGATTTCGGGAACCGAAAAGGCCTTCATCTCGACCAATTCATCGCTGCGGAGATCCAGCAGCACCGCGCCTTGCTGGAGGACTTCCAAGGCCTCTTGAGGTGCCAGGAAGCAGATTCCCTGGATGATCATCCCTGGCGTGTGGCTTCCAGACATGGGGACCTCCCTCCACAAATTCTCGTACCTACTTACAGCAGCCCGCATCCTCCAGGGATTCGGAGCTCTCTGGATACCAGCGCCGTTTGAGCCATAGCGACACGCTCACCAAGCCGATCAACACGGGAACCTCTACCAGTGGCCCGATCACCGCAGCGAAGGCCGCTCCATGCGAAATGGTAAAGGTGGCCACCGCCACGGCGATGGCAAGTTCGAAGTTGTTCGATGAGGCCGTAAAACTGAGGGTGGCGCTCTGGGCATAGGTCGCGCCGACTCTCTTCGACATCCAGAAACTCACCAAGAACATCACCACAAAGTAGATCAGCAGCGGCAGCGCAATGCGCAAAACATCGAGGGGAAGTTTCACGATGGTGTCGCCCTTAAGGCTAAACATCACCACGATGGTGAAGAGCAGCGCGATGAGGGTGATGGGCGAGATCTTCGGCACGAAAACCCGGTGGTACCAGTCGAGGCCCTTGATCTTGCCGAGGATGAAACGCGTCAGAAAGCCCGCGATGAACGGGATCCCAAGGTAGATGAAAACGCTTTGGGCGATGCTGCCCATGGTGATCTTGGACAGATCCACGGGGCCGAGATTCAGGCCCAGCATGGGCGGCAGGACCTTGATAAAGAACCAGGCATAGACGCTGAAGAAGAGCACCTGAAAGATGGAATTGAAGGCTACCAGGCCTGCGCAGTATTCCGTGTCACCTTTGGCCAAGTCGTTCCACACGATGACCATGGCGATGCAACGGGCGAGGCCGATCATGATCAATCCCAGCATGTATTCGGGTTGATCCCGGAGAAAGAGTACCGCCAGACCAAACATGAGCAGCGGCCCAATGATCCAGTTCTGAAGCAACGAGAGCCCCAGCACCTTTTTGTTGTTGAATACGAGGTGCAGTTCCTCATATTTAACCTTAGCCAAGGGCGGATACATCATCAGGATCAGCCCCACCGCCAAGGGAACGCTGATGGAGCCCGCGTTCCAGGTGTTGAGGGCACGGTTGAAGCCCGGTGTGGTGTATCCCAATAGCACGCCCAGCCCCATGGCCAGGAAGATCCAGAGGGTCAAGTAGCGATCCAGGAAGGAAAGGCGTTTGGTTGTGCTCATGGGGTGACTCCGGAGAGATGAGGCGCAGGCAAGATGGGTCTAGGTCGATTCGTGCAAACGGCGGGATCGATGCTGGACCGGGGAATGCATAGAATTCGTCGCGGGTTTCACGGAAGGCTCTTTACGGACAGCAAGCATCGCGAGACCCAGAGCCGCAGCAGTCTTCCCACAGGTAGCTTGTGAGATCCCGGAGTTGCTCGAAGGAGGCGGCGTAGCGGATGGTCGTGCCCTGACGAGTGGGCTTCAACAAACCGGCCTGGGTGAGTTCGGAGAGGTGATGACTCAACGTCGACCCTGGAATATCCAGCCTGGTTTGAATTTCCCCCGCAGGCGTCCCTTCGCGTGGCCCTCGGACCGCGAGTCGGACGATCGAAAGGCGAGCTGGGTGTCCCAGTGCCTTTAGCTGCAGGACCATGGTGTCGAGGCGGGAATCGGGAGAGGTCATGTCTTTAATTCTATATTTCTAGAAAAAGGAAGCAATGGAGAAAGTTGATGCCTCGACTTCGATTTGAACCCTGCCCCAGTTCCGTTTTAAAACACGCCGCTCGCCTTGAGTTCCAGGTAGCGGTTCACCAACGCGGTGGGGAGCTTGGCGGGAGTGACATCCAGAATGCTGGTGCCGCCGTGCAGAATGCGCTGAAAAAGGGCGCCGCGTTGGGCCAGATAATCCAGGGCGGCGGCGTGATCGAGGGCGCCCTCGAAAGTCTGCACGGGCTGGGCCAGGAGATCGTCCACAACGCCTTCCCGCAGGTTCGCCAGGATCACAAGATGATGCCCGCGCAGGAGCTGCAAGGCGGGCATTAGGGTGGCGTCATCCTCGTCGCGCAGGTTGGTGAGAAGAATCACCAGGCTGCGCTTGCGGAATTGTTTTAGAAAGGTCTCAGCGGCGGCAAGGTAGTCCGAAGCGTGGGCCGTGGGCTGCACATCAAAGAGGTTTTGGAAGAGTCGTTCGAGGCTGGCCAAACCTTTATGGGGCGCCACCGTGCGGGGCCGATCCTCGGCGAAGGTGGCCACGCCCACGGCATCGCCTTGCTTGAGGGCCACAAAACCCAGCAGGAAAAGGGCATTCAGGGCCTGATCAAAGTGCCCCATTTCGGCGCCCTCCAGTTCATCCAGAGTGCGCATGCGCCGTCCGCAATCCAAAAGAAACAGCACCTGCTGGTCCCGCTCGTCCTGGTATTCCCGGCTGATGAGCTTGCGGCTCCGGGCGCTGGCCT
>JAUYES010000112.1 GCA_030691225.1 Holophaga sp.
GGCGAATCTGTTGGGGCTTTCGGAGCAGGTCCCGGTCAAGGCGGTCTTCCTGACGGATGGACCGGACCGTCTCGTGAAGGTGGGCCCGCTGACGGTGCAGCTCAAGCAGCGCCCCCTGCGCAAGGTGGGTAGCGCTGCCCCGACCAGCAGCCTCGTCTTCGCTGCTCTGCGGAGCCTGGGCAAGGACCACGTCACCACCGCCCGCATCGCCCACCTCCGGGAGACCCTGAGCCCAGAGGACAGGAAACGCCTCCTCAAGGACCTGCCTCTCGCTCCCGTATGGATGCATCCCTTTCTGCGTTTCATCGCGGGAGAAAACGCATGAGTGCCTTCGCTGTTCTTCCAGCCTCCGAACGCCGCCTCATCATCGAGCAGGTCGCCGCGAGGCGTGGCATCTTGCCAGTAATTGTCGAGAAGGACTTCTGGGTGTGCTGGATCCTCGGACGGATCTATGCCACGCAGGAGATGGCTACCAGCGTGGTTTTCAAGGGTGGCACGTCCTTATCGAAGGTCTTTGGCGTAATACAGCGCTTTTCCGAGGATGCCGACCTGTCCGTGACTCCCGCGTCGATCGGCTTTTCCGATACCGAGCTGGACGACGCGCCCTCGGCGACTCAGCGAAGCAAGCTGATGAAGACGCTGGCGAAGGCTTGTGAAGCCTGCGTTGAAGAGAGGTTCCAGCCCGCGCTGGAAACATCGATTTCGGCAATTTTGGGAATGGCCTCTCCGCAGCCTTCATGGCTCAAGTTCGAGATCGATCCGCAGGCGGCCACGCCCAACCTCTGGTTCCGCTACCCGTCAGCGCTCCCGCAAGCGGGGGGCTACATTGCCAAGCAGGTGAAGCTGGAACTGGGAGCCCTCACCGATCAGCAGCCTACGGGCAAACATGTCATTCAGTCGATGCTTGCGGATGAATTGGGAGAGGCCTTCGAAGACTTCAAGGCTGCAATCGTGGCGCTGGAACTTGAGCGCACCTTTTGGGAGAAGGCAACGATCCTGCATGCCGAATATCACCGCCCTGCGACGCAGCCTCTTCGGGATCGATTGGCGCGCCACTATTCAGATATGGCGGCCCTCTGGCAGCACCCGAGCCGTTCGAAAGCCTTGGCCCGGATGGACCTTCTCCAGGATGTGGTTCGGCACAAGTCGCGGTTCTTCGCCTCGGCCTGGGCCAGCTATGACACGGCTATCCCTGGAACCTTCCATTTAATGCCGCCCGAGCACCGGCACCTCGAACTATCGCGGGACCTCGAAGCTATGGGACCGATGTTCCTTCATGCACCGCCCGGCTTCATCGAGCTTCTACGGCAGCTCGCAGAGGCAGAGGACCAACTGAACGCTGCGACTTTCTGAGGCAATCTCGCTCCATTCAGGATAATCGACCGGCCAAATGAGTTCCGGCCCATTGTTCCTCGGATTCCCCACCGAACTCCCAACCGAATAGGCCTCCATCCCTTCGGCTGCGAAAGGGCGAAGGAGTTCTGTGGCGTGGCGGTTCTCAGTATCAAGCCAAGCCTCCTGAGCCTGTGGAGCTAGAATCACGGGCATCCGGTTGTGTATTTGCGCCATCAGGTCATTGGGAGTGGTGGTCACGATCGTGCAGGTGGGAAGCTCGCCTTTGGAATCAGCCCATACGGAAAGCAGACCCGCAAAGACGAGGATCCCTTCTCCACCGGGCGGGCGAATGAAGAAGGGCTGCTTCTGGAGGCCGACGGTCTTCCACTCATAGAAGCCGGAGGCTGGTATCAAACAGCGGCCATGCAGCAACCCACTCCGGAATGCGGGTTTCGTGTCTATTCCTTCGGCCCTTGCGTTGATCAGATGCGGCCCTTCCTTGGCGTTCTTAGCCCAAGTTGGGATCAGCCCCCATTGCGCAAGGAAGGGAACCCGCTGGTTCTTCTCTGGGCGGACGACGATGATCCACTGCCCTGGCGCAATGTTGTAGCGAGCTTCTTCACCAAACCCGGCCAACTTTGCGCAGGCCGTGCCATTAGCGAGTTCCTGCGAAGTGGCGTGTAGTGCGAAGCGTCCACACATGGCAACATCGTGACAGCGTCAGAGCCATCATCCGCAGTCCTATTCGACCTTCCAGGTTCCCTGGAGTCGACTACTTTTTCCCTCGCAGCGCCAGGCAACCGTGTGGCGTCAATTTTGGAAGGGGCAGACAGTGACCGAAACCGATGACCGCGGAGACCTAAAGATACAAGCCCTGACGGTGTTCCTTCTTAAACCGACCATCAAGAAGTTCGAACAGGCCCTTGACCCTGACCTGAAACCGACCCTCATCACCCTGAAGGGCGGGCTTGGCTTTAATGGAGTGGCGTATTGGGTGAAGGGTTCCAATAACCCGCCGCGATGGAAGGACTTTCTGCTCGAGGGGACAGATGACACCCTCGACGGACTAGAAAACCGCCATCAATCCGTTCTGGTCATGATCAGGACAGGGCGACCGGCCAGAACCTTCGCATTCGTCTTCGGCTATGCGCGTTCGTTCCTGAAACCCACCTCCTATGTGACGGATTTTGGCCTGAAGGTGGTGATGAACGTGGTCGACCCCGACAAACTTCGTTGCGTAGATTCGGCCATTTTGGAGGAAATCCCAGTTCAAACCCGCCGACAAGCAAGCCGTGTCTCCGCCATGGAATTGTTTGAGGTGGACAAGGATTCGGACATGCTCCGGTCTCTGGTCGGAACGCCAATGGAAACCCTCCCCGATGGGAAGAAGCCCCGACTTGGCAAGGTGATCGCGGGAAGTTCGAACTTGGCTTTGCGCCTTGGTATCGCTTTCGATGAACTCGGTGACCTTTGCAAGGATTTGCTCGATTTTTATCAACGGGATGACTACAAGAGACATGGCTTCGATTGGGTCGATCACCTCCGACCTGTCAAGGACAAGGATCTGATCGAAAAGCTCGACATGGCCCTATTGGGAGCAATCCAGGCGAAGGACACCAGCCATGTCTACCTTGCACCGCCGGAGATCATCGATTGGGAGGATTTCGACGGCATCCGATTTGGCGCGGCAAAGAAAGCCACACCCGTCGAATTCGACATTGAGGAGCTATACCAACAACGAGATGACCCGACGGCTTGGGGCCTGGACGACCTACGGAAAAAAGGGCTAAGCATAGTGAGTCGAACCGGAGGGCTGGATGACAAAAGGTTCAGCCTTTATCGCTGCCTGCTCTTCGATCACACCCTGGGGACCGAGCGGTATGTTCTGACCAACGGCGCTTGGTACAATATTGAGACCAGTTTCGCGGCGAAGGTCACGGCCTTCGTCGGTAGCCTGCCGGTGTCAGGTGTAACTCTTGCGGACTTTGACAAGGCCATCGACAAATCTGAAGGCGACTACTCCACTCGCATTTGCAGGGGTAACCCGGATTTCGCGCTGATGGATCGCAAAAACGTAAAGCCCACGAACGCGAGAACTCCGGTAGAAGTCTGCGACATCTTCACCAGGGCATTGCAATTCATCCATATAAAGCCATTCAAGGCATCTTCGACCCTAAGCCACCTATTCTCGCAAGGGGCCGTGTCCGCCGATCTGTTTCAAGTCGACCAGGGTTACCGGGCGGAAGCGAAAAAGAAGGTTGCCATGACCAACAAATCTTTGGCTGGCCTCATTCCAACCCGCAGCGGCCAGATCGACATGGCCCCCTTTGAAATCGTCTATGCCATCATATGGAAGAGCCATGCCGGGTCAGGGCCCTGGCAAACAGCCCTGCCGTTTTTCGCACAGCTCAACCTGATGCAAACCGCACAACGAATGAGACTGAAGAGTTTTAATGTGACCTTGAAGTTGATCGAAATCGCCTGACACTGAGGAGGCGAGTATGCCGGCTAATGGTCCCCTGGATGAAAACCGAGTCATTTTCCTGCGTGGAGTGCTGGCAGCCTTGGCGTCATCAGGCCAAGTGGTTCACTACGATGAAATTCGACGCTTGTGTCGGCTGAACCAAGAACAAGTGGGGGAATACCTCGACGCGGCGAGGTCAAGCCTACTGACAGCGGGCCAACCTGACTTCTGCGCCATAGTGGTGAATGATGGCGGGTGGCCAGGTGATGGTTGGGCGAAGGATGGGAAGGGCACGGATCCAAGGGAGTGGGCGAAGGAATTGAGAAACGTTCATCGGTTCTGGAAGGACAGGCGCGCAATGGACAACCGCCCATTCAGTGATGCGCACACGGATCTGCCAGCAGTTCCAGGGCTGTGACAGAGCTTGGATCCCTCTACGGGAAGTCGAGTACGAGTTGAACACGTAATGTGCACATCGATCCTTCTAGGCACTCCACTGCTGGGTGTTCGGTCCCGAGCCCCCTCGCAACCGGGGGTGATGGGACGGGATCGGCGTGCGCAGCGCCTCCACGTGTCTTGAGATTGTTTATCCGTGTCGTTCCACGGACCTGATGCCAAGAAGGCCGCAGGCCCTATGCCGTGCCAGACGACTCTCCTGGCGCGGTTCTTGCTCTCGGAGTCCACGTCGTAGATGGGTATTTCGGTTGGATTGCCGAAGTCAATGACTGTCGTCGGATCCCGTCAAGGCTAGGTCTATACTCTATTCCATGGCCCCAGAAGCTTCACTTGCACAGCTTTTGCCACATGGGAGAAGCAACCCGTGAGAACAGAAATCGAATACCCAATCGAGGTCAAAAGCGATTTCCTTTCCAAACAGACCAAAGCCAGCCCTATCCAGGCTGTTGCCGAACTAATCTGGAACAGCGTAGATGCAGAGGCCACCTCGGTTCGAGTGCTTGCTGAGACAGCAGAGCTTGGAGGTATTCACAGTATCCGGGTGGAGGACAATGGGATCGGAATTCGCCATGAGGATGCTCCCAAACTATTTAGCTCTCTTGGCGGCTCGTGGAAACTTAATGCGAGGACGACAGGGGGTGAACGACGATTCCTCCACGGTTCTGAAGGTCGGGGCCGATTAAAAGCTTTCGCGATTGGTTCGTCAGTTAAATGGGAGACCACCTTCCAGGAGAAGGATGAATTCCTCTCGTTTACAGTCCACATGCGGGCAGGAAGCACTAAGGTGACCGTCTCGGAACCCTTACCTGCTAAGAAAAAACGTACGGGCACAAGGTGTGTCATCACAGAAGTCCGCAACAGCCCAAACAGTTTAGTCGCACTGGAATCCATCCAGGCGATGTCAGAGATTTTTGCGGCATATCTTAAAATCTACAGCCACGTTCAAATCACCTTGCCCGCAGGGAAGATTGATCCATCTTCCGTGATTGCCTCAACGAAGACATTTCCTCTCGATCCAATCGAAGCAGATGGGCGAAAATTCGTAGCAGAGGTCGAACTGGTTGAGTGGACTGGAGAGTCCGAACGTGTTCTGTACCTTTGCAATGAACAAGGATTTCCGCTTTCGAAATGCGAGATCCGCATCCATGCCCCAGGCCTGAATTTCTCCGCATACCTGAAGTCGTCCTACATCACGGAACTTGCCCATGAAGGAACCTTGGAACTCGGAGAACTTGCAACTGGTATTCGGCCAGTCATAGATCAGGTTAGGGCCGCCATCAAAGTATTTCACCGAGAGTGTGGAGCACATCGTGCCAAGAACTTGGTTGAGAGATGGAAGGAGGACAAAATTTATCCCTTCGAGGACAACCCAAAAACCGAAATGGAGCGGGTTGAACGCGAGGTCTTTGAAGTCGTCGCTATCCAGGTAAACGATCTTTTGCCCGATTTCTCCAGCTCTCAACCCAAGTCTCAACGATTCCAACTTCGGATGCTTCGTCAAGCTCTCGAAAGTAGCCCTGCCGAGTTGGAAGTGATCCTCTCCGAGGTCCTTTCCTTGAGTGGAAAAAAGAGACAGGAATTTGCTGAACTGCTGAAAGAAACCTCGCTTTCAGCCATGATTACAGCCTCGAAAATGGTCTCGGAACGACTGAAGACCCTTTCGGGATTAGAGAAGCTCCTCTATGATCTCGACGAGAAAAAACAGTTCAAAGAGCGCACTCAGTTGCATCGACTCCTTGCCGTAAATAGTTGGATCTTTGGTGAGGAACATAACCTCCTGGTTGATGACCAGTCCTTGACCGAGGCCCTTCGCCAGCACTTGAAGACCAACGGGGATTCAACTGTGGTGGATCGATCCGTGACGCTGGCGGATGGGGGAAGGGGCATCCTCGACCTTATGCTTGGCCAGAAAGTCGCCACCGCCCGTGCGGAAGAATTGGAATATTTAGTGGTGGAACTGAAACGCCCAAGTGTTGTTGTAGGTTCTGAAGAAATTACGCAGATTGAGAAATACGCACAGGCTGTTGCCGATGACTCTCGATTCCACGGTATCCCCGCCAGATGGACGTTCTGGGTGATCTCGAATGATATGGATTCATTTGCCCGCAGAAGAGCCAGCCAAGCTGGTGCTCCGCGAGGCCGGATCCACATTAGCGACGACCCTCGGATGACCGTTTGGATCAAGGAGTGGTCTCAGGTCCTACACGAGAACAAGGCGAGATTGGGTTTATATCAAAAGCACCTTGAACTTCAGGCCAACCAAGATGAAGGGCTTACCTTTCTCCGAGCGAAGCATCAGGAACTGCTCCCCTCCCAAGCAGTCGCTGACCTCCACGCCGAAAATGAAGCTGTGAATCAGTGACTTTTGCCCACTCGTTGCTGACACGGGAGTGTTTCGAGCCCAACTTTTAGTTGGCCTTGGCTCAGCTCAGCGTTGTTCCCACCATGAAGGAAATAATGGATGGCTTTGACCAGAATCAAAGCTCTCACTCAGACGGTCCTCTTCGCTGACTTGCCCAATAACGCGCCCACCGGCGATGGATGGCACTCGACTCCAGAAGTTCTTTTTCCTCCTCTGTTAGAAGTGCCACTTCCTCTGGATCCTCGTCCTCGGTTCCGTAGGTGAACCTCGCTCGGATTCGGCGGGCCTGCTGAACCTCCTCTGGTGTCATCCGACTAGGTTCGTGCGCTGCCGCCAAAATGCGGGCTTCGAGTTCCGGATCCTCGTCTCTCACCTGGGGCCCGTCGATCTCCGATTGGATCATCTGTTCCAGCAGCGAAGGGCCTCGCAACCACCGCAGCGCTCGATGGAGTACCCACGCTCCAGGAAAATCTATCCACATTCTAGGCCACCGCGCCGCTGAGTGCCGTCGGCAACCAGACATGGGACACCCACTGCCGGACAGACGCAGGAACCGGGCGACCGATCCGTTCGAGTTCCTCAGCGGCTTCAAAGGCCCGATCCCAGAGGGACATGGTCGACATCGGCAGCTCAAAGTCCTGGATGCGGAATCCCTGTTCGCGGGCGTGCTGGATGCCCTGCCAGAAGCGGATGCCTGCGAGCAGGTGCGGTCGACCTCGGACGACTTCATAGAGTTCCAGCGGCAACCGCGCACGCACGCCCAGGCCTTCGTAGAGGCACTGCTCGTTGTATGCCCCTCCAAGGTGGCCCAGCGCCGCCACATGGTCCGGGGTCATTTGAACTTTCTCGGTGGGCGCCTTGCCAGTTGCTACAAAGGCTCCAGCGATTTCCAGTCGCTCCAGGGTCTGGCCCACGATGATGCTCATGGCCAGAGGGTGTGCCGGAATCTGATCATGACCAGTTGGATGGACTGAATAGCTGGTGGTCGAGGCAAAGGCCAGATCGGCCTCTGCCTTCGCCTCGAAGAGGGCCTCGGAAAGGCTGGTGGGATAGATGCGGAGGTCGCCCTGCGTATGCATGGAGACCTCAATGCATTCAATCCCGCTTCCAGCAGCAAGATCCCGCAGGAGGTACCCGGCGGCCAGGACCTGACGCACGTAGTCGCGCGGCCTCGCCAGGGCCTGCATGCTCGGGTACACCCGGCAGTGCTCGTACAGCCATTCCTGGTAGATGTTTGGCTCGTCCACTTTCCCCTTCTTGGGCTTCAGCAGGCGCTTCCGGAGCTTTTCCCAGGTTGCGCTGTTCAGCTCCTGGGCCCGGGTACGCAGTACCTCCACATCCAGGGCCCGGTATGGGTAACCAAGCTGGTTCAGGGCAGCCTCGACCCGTCGCGCCAGGAAGGTCATGTTGCAATCCGGGGCCTCGAAATTCTCCCTGATTCGAAAGAGCCCTTCGTCCTGAAGGGTGCTGTGGACATAGCTTTCCACGTTTCCGATGGACGAAGATTCCGGGAAGTCCACCGCATAGGCTGCTTCCAGCACGAAACCGAAAAGCCGGTCGGCAACGAGGTAGGACCGGACGCGTCCTTCCAGGGAATCAGGTGTCTCGACCATGCCGACCTTCCCAAGGAAAGCGATCTGCTCTCCGTCGCTTCGGCCGACATAGATCACGCCAGGCTGATTCGCCGCAGCAGTGGTGGGGGTGGTGGTGGGGACTACGGTGGGTGCCATATGGCTCTCCTTGTTTTGTGAGCGATCGAAATTGTTATAGGTTCGATCATCGAACCCTAGATTACGATCTCACATTTCCGAACGCAAGAGTTTTTGGTTAAAATTTCGATCATGACGAATCTCGACACCCCCGGAGCCCGACTGAAAGCCCTGCGAACTGATCGCGGAATGACGGGGTTAGCCCTCGCACAGGCCCTGGATGTCACCAAGAGCACGATCTCCTACTGGGAGGCGGGTCGGACAGAGCTTCCCTGGGCGATCTGCCTGGCACTGGAGGCGATCTACGGCGTCTCTGCCCGCTGGCTGACACACGGGGAAGACCCCATGTGGCTGGCGGCGCCGCGAGGTTCCCAGGCCCTTTCTGGTGAGCTGATTCGCATCCCCTTCCTGAGTCGGGACCTGGGCTTCACCCGGACAGGACAGGTGGTCGCACCTCATCCGGACTCCCCTACCATCAGTGTGCCTGCGGCCCTTCTTGCAGAAATCCTGGGGGAACGAACCCCCAACGCGGAGGCCATATTCCTTTGGCGTGCAGACGACTCGGAAATGGCCCCCCACATCCCATCGGGCGCCTGGGTTCTGCTGGACGTGTCGCCTGATGCCTGCAATCCGATCAAGGACCATGGAATCTACTTGCTGCGACTCTCGCCAGACCAGGTACCGATCCTTCGGCGATTAGCCAGAGATCCACTTTCCGGAGATCTCCTGGTGGCATGCGATGCTACCGGCCGGGTCCCCCTGCGTCTGGATCACAGGGCGAAAAAGACGGGGAGGGTGGTTCTTGCCAGGGCCTGTTGGGTTGGCTCTACGCTCCCCTGAAGGCCAGAGACTGACCCTCATTGATGCTCTGGCGCGGCCTCCGAGGACAAGAACCGCGCCATGGAAAGCATCTGGCACGGCAAAGGGCCTGCGGCCTTCTTGCCCTCGAAGCCGTGGGTCTGTATCGCATACCCTTGGAAATCAAGCGGAGGCGCGACGCGCGCCAATCCCGTCCCATCACCCCCTGCTTGGTGAGGGGGCGATGGGACGGGACAAACCAGCAGTGGTGGAACCAAGTGGAAAGGGGCCAGCCCTCCACTACAGAACTGCAAGAGGGCTTAAGGCCGAACACCCAGCAGTTGGGGAGAGGAGAGCACTACCGTAGCGTGGTGCGAGTACAGCCACAGGGCTGATACAGTGCCCGATTCCAGCATGGAGCCGAGCTGCGTATAGGCTTTACCGTGGTGCCTTACGTGCCTCTTTGAATCTGGTCAGTACTTCCAGGGGATCCGCCTCGATTCCCTCGCAAAAGGACCAGAACTCCAGCAGGTCCATCCGCTGCTGGCCCGTTTCCCATTTCGTGACCGTGCTGCGAGGGACGGCCAATCGAGAGGCCAGTTCCTCCTGGGTTACCCCGGCGTCGTTCCTGGCCTGCCTGATCAAGCCGAGCAGCACCCGGTATTCGGGCCTGAATAGGGTTTTCTCCATGGAAATGGCGACCTCGATGGAGATGGACCTTACATGTCGTGTTCGTTTGTTCTAAATTAGAACAATCGAACACGAGTGCGCCCATTTCGCCCACCCCAACAATCCTTCCATTTCGGAGTAATCCGTGACCTCACCTTGGGTACCCACCGCTCTCCTGCTGATCCTGGGAACTGCCCAACAACTCCCAGGTCAAACCACATCGTCGAACCCAGCGGGGGGTGTTCAAACCGCCCCATCCACGCCGCAGAAGAAGGGCATCTTTGCGCTGATGGACAAATTGGGCGGCAACGGCGCTCAGGGTCCATCCAAAGGCAAGGTGCCACCCCCACCTCCAGTTCGTCGGGCCACCGGATCACGACACTCTCAGCGCGTCTTCCAGTCCGTGTACGGTCGCGGATATGTCCTGACGAACTTTCAGGACGTTCCCGCTGAAAAGCAGGCCGAGTACGAAACAGCCCTGAGTTCCAAGAACGGTTTCCGGACCTACCAATTCGGAATGACCGTTGATGCCTTCGTCGCCGAAGCCAAGAAGCAGGGGGAGAAGTTCAAAAGGTCCAAAGACGAAATGTTTTCCGGCAAAGATTTTCTCCACACCACGCCTGTCGAGAAACAGGTCATCAACGGAGTTCCCGTCGAAGTGATCTATGTGTTCCACAGGGGGGCTCTTGCGCGGATCACGGTGAAACCGCACCAGTCGCACCCAGACCTTACGGCGAAGGAATTACGGAACCTGTACGACGCATTCGCCAGCACCTATGGGCCAGGGGAGGAGAAAACCATCGTGTCTCGGGACTGGTCGCCAACCCCCTTTCAAGGTTGCGACGAGCTGATCCAAGAGGACGGCTTGCACAAGGCGATGTCCGGGATGCTTGCGGAACAGCATTCTCGGGGCGGGTTCCGGCCGGACCAGATCGGCGAAAACCTCACGTTCACGGGCTACTTCTGGCATTCGGACAAGGTGGAAATGAACTTCGCGACGTCCTCCGATCTCGGTGAGCTGCTGAAACCCAAGGCCGGTGCCTGGGAGCAGAACACAGGTGAAAAGACCTTCAGCATCTCCTTGACCAGCAAGACGGTGCTGGGGCCATACCTGGCGGAAAAACTCACTCCAAAGCCAGGCAGCGGGTCGAAAGGTATCTAGCAAGTCACTCACCGTGGGGGTCCAGGCACATAGGGAGGTTGGGAAGGTTCTGTGAGCGAACGCCGTGTTGTCATCGATTGCCGGTGAACTGGCGAGGAGCATTGAGCCTGATTTCGGGTGATCTCGTGTGCCGTTTCTACCACTGGGTGTCCAGGGCTGTTCACGAAAGAGGAAGCCCAAATTCTTGTTTGGAGATTCGATGCCAGATCAAAACGAGTCCCTATCTCCAAGGCCAATGTCGGGCCAGAGCATCGCGATCTTCGTAATGGCCACATTCCTCCTGAGCGCCTTTTTCGACTACCCGATCTTCGGGCCCCATCCCCTTTCGGATACAGGCGAAATCTTCATGTGGCTGGTCATGTGGTGTCCAGGTGCCGTGGCCCTCGCTTTCATTCCGGCAAGGCGCGCCAGTTTTGCGTCATTGGGGCTGACTCGCTCAGGAGGGCGGTGGCTCCTCTGGGCTGCGGCCCTGCCGGTGTTGCTCTATGGACCTCTATACGTCTTGGCGGGCGTAATGGGGCACGGGACGTTCACACCTGCAAGCCTAGCTGGACATGGCCTTCCCCTTTTCCTGATCCTCCTGCGGGCTCTCGGGCGCGCACTCGGCGAAGAGATCGGCTGGCGCGGCTACCTTTTCCCACGCCTACGCGAACGTTTTTCCTTTGCCACCTCTGCTCTGATTTCTGGAGTCATTTGGTCCGTGTGGCACTTTGCGGTGATCGTGCAAGGCGCCTACCAGGATGCTCAGAAGGTGCCTCTGGCTTTGGCTCTGCCGCTCTTTACAATCGGGCTTACCGGGGAGAGCTTCCTCTATGCCTGGCTACGCGAGCGTTCTGAGTCCGTGTGGCCCGCAGTCGTAATCCACGGCGTATTCAACTGGTTCACTTTGCGCCTCGTGGGGCAGGTTTTGCGACCCGATGCCGTGACGCCATGGGTTGTCGGGGAGATGAGCATGGGGAGTGCTGCCCTTGGAATCGCCATTGCCATCGCCCTGTGGAGAGGACCGAAGCAGGCACGATCACCGACATGCGTGTGATGTATCATTCTTGAAGCACCTCGCGAGCCGCCACCGAGGCAAAACCAGGCGGACAGTCCCGAGCACCACCACCGGCCAACCTGCAATTCCGGTTCAACAAGAGGCAGAGGCCCCCCAATCGCTTGGGGGGCTTTTTTGCGAGTCTCCTGGCGCAATTTGGAAGCAAGGATGACGGCCTGGGGTCCCGTGGAAGAGGGCAGCGCCCACCTTGGCTGCGAAGAACTGGCCATTCGTCTGGCCTCTACACGACGACAATTACCGAAGTGCATCGGCACGCATTGCCTCACCTA
>JAUYES010000125.1 GCA_030691225.1 Holophaga sp.
GGTCTGCAAAGCCCCTGCTTTAACCAGATCCTCTTCTGCCCTTTTGCGAGCGGTGTTATCGGTGCCAATAAGCAAATACCCAATGATGGCGCCTTGATCGTCACGGAGCCCCGTCACCGAAACCACCGCCGGGAAACGCGATCCATCCTTGCGGATGTAGGTTAATTCGTAAATATCCTCAATACCGCGATAGGCCTTGAAGACTAAGGCCTCGAAGCCTGGCGCAATGGGGGTAGAAAGCTCAAGGCTGAGCGCCTCGGCGCGCTCAACAATCTCCAAGGGATCTGAAATATCGGCTGGAGTGATTTTATTCATCACTTCGGCTGCGGTGTAGCCCAGCATTCGCTCAGCCCCCACGTTGAAGATCTGAATCACGCCCTTGGCATCGGTTGCGATACTCGAGAAATTTGCGCTATTGAAAATGGCATTCTGCAATGCTCCGGCCTTCTTGAGAGCTTCTTCTGCATCTTTGCGGAACGTGATATCCCGAAGAATCCCCGTGAAGGAGCGATGCCCCCCCAACCACATTTCACTGACCGCCATTTCCATGGGGAAGCGGCTGCCATCCTTGCGCCGCCCCGTCACTTCACGACCCAGTCCCTTGGCCGAAGCTTCCTTCCCTGGGCTGTAGAACGAAAGTGTGGTTTTGTGCGGATCGCCGTCCAGCTCGGGGATGAGGATGCTGAAATCCTGCCCAATGATCTCTTCGGCGGAATAGCCAAACATCCGCTGCACGGCCGGATTCACGGAATCAACAAGCCCCTCATCGGCCTGAAAAGTGATGATGCCATCCACCACCGTATTGAGAATCGTTTGGACCAATGCCGCGCTATCGCGAAGAGCTTGCTGGGCCGCGTATTCCTCGGTGACATTGTGAAACACCAACACTGCACCCACGACTTTCCCGTCGCGGTCTCGAATGGGAGCACAACTATCGGCAATGGCGCATTCCCTGCCATCGCGCGCAATGAGAACCGTATCGTTGGCTAGGCCCATGATTGTGCCGCGTGCCAAGGTTTCCATGACGGGTATCGTTGCTAGTTCCCGAGTTTTTTGGTTAATGATGTGGAAAATTTCATCGATCCTGTGGCCGATGGCCTCTGACTCTGCCCACCCGGTCAGCTCCACAGCAATGGGATTCAGCCGAGTTACCCGAGCCTGGGCATCCGTGGCGATCACGGCATCACCAATGGAATCGAGCGTCACGGCTAGGTTTTCCTCACTACGTTGCAGGTTTGCATTGGCTAATTGCAGTTGTTTGTTCGTTTCTTCCTGGGCCAGCAGCAAATGCCGTGTTTCGAAATGGATCATGTCCTTTAGCTGCTGCTGGGTACCGCGGTAGATAAAGAAGGTAAAGGCCAGCGCGCATAGCAGGGAGAGCAGGCTGATGATGATGATCACCGTGAACATGGTGTGCATATTGGCTTGAAATTCACCTTCATGCCGTGCCAATTGGAGCTCTTCGATTCGCAGAATCTCGGAGAGTCCGCTTCGAATCGAATCCATCAAGGGTAGGCCCTGAGCTCCCCGCATGTTGACGAGGGCAGCTGCAGAATTTTGGTTGCGGCGCAAATCGATATTTCGCGCCAGGTACGACATTTTCAAATCGATCCTGGGACTAAGAAGGTTCAGCTGCTCTTGGATTAGCCTGGATACAGACATTTTTTGAAGTTTTTCCATGCGGGTCGGAATGCCATCCCGCACGGCTAGATAGGGCTCCAAAAAAGCCTCGTCCCCTGTCAACAAGAAACCGCGTTGCCCAGTTTCGGCATTAACGAGGTCCACCATCAATTCGCGCGCAGCATCCAGCACATGATGGCTTTGCTTTCGCGCCGCCGAGGCCTCCTGAATCTGCCTGAGTGCTCCAAAGGAAGCCACCACCACCAAAAAGGCCAACAGGACCGCGCCGAAGAGCGAAGCGACCGTTTTGTAGGTTGCTCTTAATGACAATTTAGCCTCCAACTAAAACTGGATTCCTTCGCCTTGAAGACCGATTCATCAGCCAAGCCCAAGTGACTTGCAATCTTTATTCCGTTATTTAATCTGCCTGTTTTAAGCAACTTCCACCGGTTTTTATGTCGCGCGAATTTCTCGATCCGATCAAGGTGATGAATTCCGTCGCTCAATTTGAAAGGCCGCGCAGGACATTTGTAATGGCCTCTGAAGACGTTCCGCTCAAACATCAGCGCAAACGCCCAAGCGAATCCCGTTGGTAGATGGAGGCTACCGAGAGCTCTTCAAAAAAAGAGGACCTTCTCGCCCTCGACGCATGCAGCAGCGTAGAGATACATCGACGCGGACCAGGTCTGCCAATCCTCACCCGCTGGAGAGCCATCCTGGGCACGAAACCACTCGTTGAAACCAAATGCCCCTGGGGGTGTCGGTGTGGCCTTGCGTGAGAGTCGCACAAGCGCCGTGAGGGCACTAAGCTTTTCTTCAGCTAGACCCTGCTCACCGGCTGCCACCAGCGCGGCGATGTAGAAACCACAGACAAAGGGCCAAACCCCGCCGTTATGGTAATGACCCGGCAGGTTGTAAAGCGCGTAGCGGGGATGCCAATCCGAGTCTAAGCGTTGCAGGTATGGAAAGAAGCAGGGCGGGAGATCCAGAGCCAATTCGCCTGTATCACGCAGCGTTGCGCACTGGGCTTCGATCCAGGCCACCATCGCCCGAGCGCGCTCCTTGCTGGCCAACCCGGTCAGAATCGCCAGGCTGTTGCCCAAGACATCACAGCGCTTGTCTCGCAATACTTTGTAGAACCAAGCAGCGTAGGTGGGTTGCCCTTCACAGATGAATCCCTTTCCATCCTCCCGATTTGCCTCGGCGGCAAAAGCCTCGGCCCTCTCTTCCATTCCCAATCCCTTCTGATAGCCATGTACGAGGGCATTGACGTAGAGTCCGTGCCCCAACACCCATTGCTCATCCCGCCAATCACTGGTGGGTTGCTGACCCACCAGATGCCGATCATCGATCGTTTGGTAATCCATCCATTGCAAGGCCTTGGCACCGGCTACGTTCAGGAAGGTTGGGTCACGGGTGTACCGCCGCCAAAAACCCAGGACCAAAAGGAAAAGCGGAGTGGTATCGCTGGCTCCGCGATCTTCGGGATCATGCACCAGGGAAGGAATCTGCCCCCGCGGGCTCTGGTTCGCAGCCAAAGTCACCAGGACCTTCTTCAACGAAGTCAACAGCACCTGATTTCCAGAGACCAAGATGCCCAGGGCGGAAATGAGCAGATCCCGAGTGTAGGGTTCGGGGTAGCCCCAACCCGCCGTTCGCGGCAACCCGTGAAAAGGCCCGTGGACGTTGTGGAGCAATGCCTCAACGGCGGCCTGCTTGGCTTCCTGGATTGATGGGTCCATGTCAGACCTCGGAAAGAATTTCCACAAGGTGCCTCGCCACCGCCCGGTAATCGAAATACTCCACCGCCCGCTGCCGACCCGCCATGCCCATGCGTTGCCGTAGTCCAGCATCGTTAAGTAGGGCTTTCAGGTATTCAGCAATTTCGGGAACGCTGGCGCGGTAATCGGAAATCCGGGGCTTGTTGAACACCACGTGGTGACCGGGTTCGAAGCCCGATTCCGGTCCAAGCACCGCACCGGTGATATGGATGGTTTCGGCGATATTGGCCAGAAACGCCGTTTGACCATGCACCAGCGTATCCAGCATGGCCATGGCGTGGATTCCGATGACTGGTTTGCCGCAAGCACCTGCCTCGACCTGCGGCATGCCATAGCCTTCCAACCTGGATGGGCCGGCGAAAATATCGCAAGCGGAGAGCAGGTAGGGCATGAGATTCCGTGAAACCTGATGGGTCTGAAAGCTCACGCGATCCTGAATACCCAGAGATTTGGCGAGTTCCATATCGAGTCGGTTCTGCACCTTGGTACGGTCTTGGGGCCACACCTTGCACACATAGCGCCAGGGCGGCACGTGATTGCCCAAGGTCGCCAGGGCTTCCATGACCTCACGCCCGCCCTTGGAAGCAGCGTCACCACCGACCGTCAAGATCAGGAGATCCTCCATGGAAACCCCCAAGGCCTCTCGCGCGGCACTCACCTTTGCATCGTCGAAAGGGCGCGGCCGAAAGGCATCTGTATCGCATCCCACGGGAAGGGTTACCGTGTGGTCGCCACATATGCCATCCCGCACAAAGGTTTCTCTCACCCAATTCGACGGCACCAAAATCAAGGGAAGGCGATCGAGCACCTCCCGATAATTGGCGACAAAGCCATCCGCCAGGATCCAAGGCACCGCCCGCATGCCGAAGCGTTGGGGGTGCAAAACGATATCGGGCACATCGCCCCAAAAGCCCACACCCACAACAAAATCGGGTTTAAACCAACGGTAGTACCACTCTTTTTCTAAATCCGATTGAAGGTGTGCAGCTTGGGCATCCACTCCAATGGCAAGGAGTCCCTTGTAGAGCAAATCACCCTGAGTCGCCAAACCGCCGGGAGCGGGAGGGTAGTTATAGAGAACTAGAATTTTCATGAATGGAATCTCCGAGCCATTTCATCTGATCGACGAAATATGCCTTGTCCGCTGAAACACCGAAAGGCTTCGACTCTAGGTGCCACCCGCGCTTCCCAACTGGTTGCCTCAAAGCCGTAAACCTGGGTCATGATTTCGCATTTTCGGGCCCATATCCCCTCCGGCAATTCGAGATGAAGGTCTGCGTTTGCCCTGGGTCTAGGCAAGTAGGAACCTCCGCCATCCTCATAGGCGAAGTGCCAGAGTTTTGCGGCGCGAATGGTGCCATCGCGCCATAGGTTTTGCACGGCATGGGCCACTTCCTCGTGGCGGCGATGGCGCGTGTATTCGCCCTGCAAGCCATGTGTCAGCAAAAGATCGAATTCCAGCGGCGGAAGCAACGATAGGATGCATTCGCGCACGGTTGCTGAAGTCAAAGGCAGCTGATCGGGACCATCGTCCTGATCCCCCATGGAGCCCTGCGCGTTCAGGCGTTTGAGCGCCTGTCGAAATTTTGGAGCGCGATCCAAATCACCACCACGACAGAGCGTGATGATAAAGGGAGACCATTCGGGATGGCCCAGTAGAAGCCCCCCGGCCCAGAGCGTTTCATCATCCGGATGAGCGATGATGACGGCCACCCGACCACTGCTCGGTTCAGGAGCCTTGATCCCGTTCACAAAATCTCCGCGCTCGCGGCAGCTCTGGGTTCGGCATCAAACCCGGTGGCCATCACCTCTTCACAGGCCGCACGCACGCAATGCAGCACCCATTGCATGATCTCAGGCGTAATGGCGACATTCATGGGGTACGACTTGAGGGCAAAGACAACGGCCTCGGAATCGGTCCCATCTCGGTTGTAGCTAGCGGGCCGAAACCCGGTGCTGATACCTAGATAGGGCGTAGGCTTTCCCTCCAAAAGTTTTCCTTGGCGGAACCACTCGTAGAGCCGGTTCCCCACGGCTTCGGTCAATCGATTATGTTTTAGCAAATCATCCCGGTGGCCCGGTTGCGTTAACTCTTTTTCGAACTGCTCCTGGGCTGGGATTCCCTCGGGGTAGACCCGGAATAGCGTGACTAGGCCGGAATCCTCTGGATTCACGCAAACCATGTCGGGCTGGTCCATCAGGAGATCGTAGAGGTAGAACTTGGATTCCAGAATTCCCCCAAGAATGGCCTGCATGCCCTCCTTGCCGAAATATTTCAACGTTGCCCACCCGGCCATCGCCCCCGACGCCGTTCGGGATACTTCCAACGTGTAATACATGGGGTTATAAGGCGTTCGCACCTGCAGATAGGAATCCGAACCCCGGCGATGAAGCGCCTCGAACTCAGCGGCATTCCTGTATAAAAAGCAACTGCTCACATAAGGTGCCCAGCCAACCTTGTGAAAATCGATACCCACGGCATCCGCATGGCGAAGCTCCTCCAAGGCCTGGCCATTTTTTCGGAGGATCGGCAATATCCGCTTAGAAAACCCCAGCGGGTTGAGCCCAAAATCATAATCTTTGAAATAGATCCAGGACCATCCCACTACCGCATCGGCATAGAGAATGGCTTTGCCGAAGCCGGTCGGATTGGGAAAACGATCGAGCAATTCACGCACTTTCCCAATGGGATCGAAAGCATTCGCATCGGTGGTTCCCATGGTGCAGATGACCGTGGCCACAGGAATATTTCGAGAGGCCAGATCTTGCAGAATCTCCTCCAGATGAATCAAATCCATCTGGTTGGTGGCGACATCTGTGCGCACTTGGATGATGTTATCCATGCCAAGTCCGGTCCAATCGGTGGCGTTTTGCTGAGCGTAGTGTGCCTGCTGGGAGCAAATTATTTTTGCGTCGGTGCGCACGCCTTGGTATCGCGAATTGGGCAACACCCGGGTCAGGCCGTACTTGACTCCATAGGTGAAACACCCGCCCCCACCGTAGGTATAGATGGCACCGGTATTCAAGGGATCCCAACCCATCAAGTTGCCAAGCATGCCCGCTGATTCGAGTTCGGCCCGGTGAACATTCCAGGAATACTCACCATCCAGAAGGTTGGGCGCAAACACCTGCGACAGCATGGAAGCGATGATGGCCGCCGTGTTGCCTTGGGGGCTGACGTTGCACATCGTCAAGGGATTACCCCAGTTGGGGGCGCCGGAGAACAGGTTCACCACTTCGTTCAAAACCTGATCGAGATCGCCCATCTCCTGACTGATGGCAACGTTCTTGACCTCCGGATACTCGTACGTGAGTGCTCCGTTTCCCCCGAGAAAGGCTGGCCCGCCCTTTTCGGAGCGAAGGCCATCGAGCTTTTCCACGAATTTCCCGATCTGCAATGCCAACGTATCCCGCTGACCCCGATAGGGAGATGGGAATTCACTCACCATATCGGTACGATATTTCGCCCATTTCGGAGCGCGATCCTGGGCGGAACCATCGGGCTTCCAATACCTCTCGAAATCACGAGATGGAGACAAAGGCAACGCGGGTAGTACAGCAGTCATGGAGAACCTCAAATAAATTTGGCGAATCCGCGATTAGGGACAGTTTCTAGCTCACGCGATGAAATCGAGGGAATGCCCCACGTACGCCTCGTGGGTTCCCGAGACAATTCGCTGGGGGGCCAGGGATTGGCCATTGGCAAGCCTGGCGGTATGGGCTGCCAGGGATTCGTTGGTAGCCGGGCTGAGGGCATAGGTATTGGCATTGAAGGAACGCCCCTGGGCATGCTCAGAGGTAGCAGCGATTGGCGAAGGGGCCATGACGTGCAACAAGGCCTGGCCCCGAGCAGGAGCTGATTCACCGGCAAAGGCACCCGAAAAATGATGGGCCACCAGCGGCGCGCGATAGGCACCCTGAAGGATCGACGGCATCACATCCGGCACCACGGCAGGGAGAGTTTCGAGTTGAGGGGGAGCCTCCGCCGCAGCAACCACCGGCATGGCGTGACTCTCGCTCCTAGCGACAGGCTCCATCTTCTGCGGATCAGCAGGCACGGGCGTGAGCGGGCGATCCGTTTTTGGCTTAATCGTTTCTGGCAAGGCCGTAGGAACGGCTAGGGTTTCGACGTTTCGTGGAGGCACAGCCTCCTCGGACCGAATGGCCACCTTGCCATCCACCTTGAACAAGGGCTCAGCTATTTCCAGAACCTCCGCACTGGGGATTCGGTTCGGAGGGGTTGCCGAATCAATCGCTGGAATTGCCATGGGACAGATCCTTTCGGTTTTCGTGCGAAATCCGGCCGGGGGCACATCCCAGGAGGATGGCGGAAGCAATCAGCATTCCGCTAGGCCGCCGGAGTTGATGGCGGCTTTGGAGGCGGCAGCATGGTCTCTCCCGTGGAACGCATGAGTAGCGTGTAAACCATATTGGGCAGAAGCTTCCCGTAGACGGCTTGGCCGTGAATGGCCTTTACCCCAGCCTGCTGCGCAAGGGTTTCGCTATTGGCCACGGTCCAAAATCGTGCCCAGAGATCTCGTTCGAAGGGGCTGGCGGCTGCCCGAGCCGTATAGATCCCGGGAGGAAGCCCAGTCTTGTCCAAAACGTAGCCATCATCGGGTTTAACCCGATTGGTAAAGAGGCGCCGAAAGAGCAGCAGCGATTTCCCCTTCAGGGGATCTCCTGCTTCCACAAAGTGATCCTCAAACTTTATGACCAGGGTGTCCACGTAGACTTCATCGCCCTTGATCTCTATCAGCCGCTGCTCTCCCACCACGGCGCCCTGGCTATCCAGTTCCGTGAACCGCAACGTATTGATCGTCTCGCCCATTGCATCCTTGGTTTGAGATAAAACCTCTAGCTGGGCGCGACGTTCGGTGTGCTCCAACAATTTGAGATAGGTCTTTAGCTGAAGAGCCTCGGTTTCCAGCTTGGCGAGCTTGGTTTCCAAGTGTCGCCTTGGTGCCAACAGCAACTGATCGGCCAAGTAGATGCTCGAAGCACCTACACCCACAACCAGCGCGGACCAAAAGAAAAACCGGAAGGGGAAGGGGCGGCGAGGGGTTTTGGTTTCAACGGTTGAATTCACGGAATCCTCCGAAAAGGGTGGCTGGAGTTAGCCATGGAGTGGCGTAATCGGCGCACTTGGATGAGCTTGAAAGGGGCCTCTCGTTCGATCACTGCGGGGGCTTTCACCGTGGAAATCGATCACGACGCGCCCCTTTACTTGGCCTTGTTCGAGACGTTCCAAAATGTCATTGATCGCTGTCAGCGGTTGCAGCTCGATTTCGGCCCTGAGCTTGCCTTCCGCCGCAAAGGCGAGGGCTTCGGCCATGTCCTGGCGATTACCGACAAAGGAGCCCCGCAGGGTTACGCAGTTGGCAACGAGATCAAAGAGAGGCACCGGGAATTCCCCCGGTGGAAGGCCCACGAGAACACAGGTGCCATGCTTACGGGTCATGCCTAGCCCTTGATGAAAGGCCGTGATCGAGGGTGCCGTGATCAAGACCCCATGGGCTCCCCCGCCAGTGACCTGCCTGACCGCCGAGGAGGGATCGTCGGTCTTGGCATTGACCACGTGATCGGCACCCAGGTGCGTGGCCTGAGCGAGTTTGCCCTCGTCAATATCAACCACACAGACCTTCAGACCCATGGCCTTGGCATATTGAATGGCCAGATGGCCAAGGCCCCCTGCCCCCGATATGGCTAGCCATTGTCCAGGTTTCGCCTGGGTTTCCTTGATGCCCTTGTAACCGGTAAGGCCCGCGCAAATGATCGGCGCGGCCTCCTGTGCCGACAGGGCTGCGGGCACATGGGCCACGTATCTCGGATCCGCCAGAAGATACTCGGCAAAGCCGCCATTGCGGGTGTACCCCCCAAATTGCGCTTCCTCGCAAACAGTCTCCCAGCCCCCTAGGCAATGCTCACAATGCCCGCAGGCCGAGAATAGCCATGGCACCCCCACCCGATCGCCTTCCTTAACCTGGATCACGCCCGAGCCCAGGGCCACCACTAATCCGATGGCCTCGTGCCCCGGAATAAAGGGGAGCGTGGGCTTGCGTGGCCATTCACCCCGTGCGGCATGGAGATCGGTATGGCACACGCCACAGGCTTCGGTCTTGACCAAAATCTGCCCTCGCCCAGGAACGGGAATATCCCATTCCCGCAAGACCAGAGGTTTTCCAAATATTTCGACAACGGCGGCGTGCATGGTGCGGGCCATGGAAAATCCTTTGGAACCCTAAGTGCACCTTTTGCGCCAAAATTCACACGAAATCCAAGTTGTTTTATTTCATGGCTTTGCTCAAGAAAAGCTCCCTGCCGTTGGTCGACCGAAAGATTGTTTTCGATCAAAACGACGGGAGTGTTCCTTCACTCCGTCAGGCATCCACCCGGATCGAAATGGGACCTTCGATGGCGCCGGTCAGTTCAAAATTGACCAATTTTTCGAGATGGCTGGTCCGCAGGAGAGTGCCTTGCCTCAGCAGCACCTGCCCATCCTTTGTCTCGATAGAGCTATCGAGCACATCCCCTTCCATCAGCTCGGCGATGGCAACATCCCGAAATTGAATTTCGCCATCCCGGTCATCTGCGGCAAAGAAGCCTCCATCGATGATTCTTTTTAAGGCGAAGACAACTTCCTGGTCATAGAGGGTAAGGTTGCAGAGCATATCAGACACCCGCTGCTGGGGGGTTTTGTGGACGGAACTCTCGTTCATAAAATCCAAGCACACCCGGAGAATTCGCCCCCCCAAGGGAATCTCGTCACCCACCAGTGAGTCCACCGGAAAACCGCCTCCATTGAAGTTCTTTTGCGAGAAATAAACCATTTCCGCCACGCTCTCCAACCGCGGGATGCTCCTTAAGAGTCGGTAGCCCACTTCAGGAACCCGAGCATAGGCTTGGCGCTCCTCGGAATTGAGGATCATCTTGGCCTGCACCTTGGCCAATACATTTTTCGGCACAGTCAGGGTGCCGATGCGAGACAACGCCCCGGCGAGTCCCACCATCCAAGGCTCCTTCATGCCCAAACTCCGAGCCACCCGCTCTGCCAATTCAGTCAAACGTTGACTCCATTCCGAGGCGTGAGGATCCGCCAGAGAAATCATTTCCAAAATCACCGCGAGAGCGCCGTTCAGGGTTTTCTCCAACAGTTCCTTTTCCACAGCCAGGAGCCGCCGCTGCTCCAAGTGGGTGCGCACCCTGGCCAAGACCAGGGCCGGGCTAAAGGGCTTGGTGATGTAGTCGGCGCACCCCAAGGCAAAACCTCGGGCTTCGTCATTGGACTCGCCCTTGGACGTGAGAAAAATCACGGGTATTTCCCTTGTTCTGGCATCCCCCTTCAGGATTCGGCAGACTTCATACCCATCCATCTCCGGCATCATCACATCCAGCAGGATCAGATCGGGTGGTTCGGCCGAACCGGCCACTTCCAGGGCCTTGAGCCCCGTGGGAGCGACCTTGACCCGGAAGACCCCCTTTAGGAAACCTAACAGCAGGATCACGTTATCGGGCGTATCGTCCACCACTAGGATGGTCTGCCGACGAGGGGGATCGATTGCATTCATGATGCACCACCCGAGGGAGTCAAACGGAGCGAATCGAGCAGTTCACTGACCCGGATCGGCTTGGTGAGATAGCCTGCAAACCCGGCCATTAGCCCCTTTTCGATGTCACACGGCATGGCATCGGCACTAATGGCAATAACCGGAATGTGGGCGGTCGTAGGATCGATTCGGAGGATGCGAAGAGCCTCAAAGCCACTGATTCCGGGAAGATTGATATCCATCAGAATCAGATCCGGCTGGGCTTCGCGGGCCATTTCAACCCCAAGCAAACCATCCACCGCGGTCAATAGCTGGATATCTGGCAAACGCGCCATGATTTGCACGACCAGGTTCAGGTTCGCCGGGTTGTCCTCGACATACAGCAAGGTGCGGACATGTTTTCGTTCTCGGAGATCCGGCTCGGCGAGAACCTCATGATCGATGGCGGAAAGCCGAGGTTCAGCCACCGAGGCCAATTCAAACCAGAATTCGCTGCCGATTCCCACGGCACTTTCTACGCCGATGGTACCGCCCATCAGGTCAATCAGCTGTTTGGCCACAACCAAGCCGATGCCTGTGCCCTGTTCGCTGCCAGCCTCCTGTCCCAGGCGATTGAAGGCCTGAAACAACTGGCTAATTTGCACCAAATTCAACCCCGCACCAGTGTCCCGAATGACCACGCGAATACGCCCTGGTGAGTGCTCGGCACATTCCACTTCCACCGTGCCACCAGGATTGTTGTATTTGATGGCATTGGAAAGCAGGTTTAGAAAAATCTGTTTCACCCGGGTTCGATCCGCGAACACAAAAAAGGGAATCGCGCTGGGCGGGAAGATCATGCGAATGCCGCGCTGGTGGGCCTGCAGATCGATCATGCTCTGGCACTCGAGGATTACTTCAGCCAGAGAAACCGGCTCCAACGACACGGAAACATGCCCTGACTCCACCTTGGCCAGATCCAGGATCTCGTCGATCAGCTTCAGGAGATGCCACCCGGCTTTGAGGATTTGCGCGATGCTTTCCCCTTGCGAGGTGGTGGGCGGTGGCGTTTCGGTTTCCATCAACTGACCAAAACCAAGGATGGCGTTGAGGGGACTGCGAAGTTCATGGCTCATGCTGGAAAGGAAATCCGATTTGGCGAGACTGGCTTTTTCGGCGGTCGCCTTGGCGCTCTTCAGTTCGAGATTCTTTTCCTGAAGGAAATCCGCCATGGCTTTAAGCGCCAAATGATTCTTGACCCGCGCCAGCACAATCGGCGGGCTTATGGGCTTGGTGATGTAATCCACGGCCCCCAATTCGAGCCCTCGTTTTTCGTCATCCACTTCGGCCTTGGCGGTGAGAAAAATAACCGGGATGTGCATGGTGGCGAGGTCACGTTTGAGTCGTCGACAGACCTCGTAGCCATCCATGTCCGGCATCATGATGTCGAGCAGGATCAGATCTGGTGGCGAATCCGACTGCGCAATGCGCAGTGCCTTTTCGCCCCCATTGGCCACCTTGACCCGATAATGTTCTTTGAGCAGGCTGCTCATCAAGGCCAGATTATCCGGCGTATCGTCTACCACCAGAATGGTGGACTTCGAGGTGGAACGGACGCTTTCCATGGGGTGGCCTTTCAAGCCTGGGCCTTGATAGCCGCCATCAGTACCGATAGCCCCACCTCAAAATCGAAGGAACGAATGGCCTGCTGCAGCTCCTGATAGCGCTCAGGGAACGCTGAACTCAGAAGGTCCGCATTCGCTTCCAGGTGATCAAGCGCTTCCACATCGTTATCAGACAAGAGGGAATGCAATCGGTCGCTGACCAGCTTGATTTCAAGCGGATCCACCGCAACCATAACGTTTTGCCGAGGTGTCGTAAGTTGCTGCCGCAAATCAGCGATGAGGATATCGAGTGGAACTTTAACGTCCTCGATGCAGGCATTGATCGCGGTACGCGACTGTCGCTCGGCAATTTGGGTTTCGAGTCGTCCTGCCAACTGCTGCAGCTCCAAGGCACCGATGTTGGCGGAAACGCCTTTCAAGGTATGCGCAATTCGCTCGGCCGTTTCCCAATCGTCCCGCGCCAGGGCTGCTCCAAGCGCCGCCATGGCAGTGCCCTGACCGGCTATAAATTTTTGCAGCATCGATAGGTAAAGAGCTTTTTTCCCGAGGACTCGACGCATCCCACAGACCGTATCCAAACCCCCAATTCCAGAAGGAATCATCGGCTCCCCTGGCAGGGAAATTGCGACATTGGGCCGCGGGATCCTAGCACCCAGAGGCTTGATCCATTGCCCTAGCACCCTCCACAGATCCTCAGGTTCGATGGGCTTGGCCACATGGTCATTCATGCCTGCGGCTAGGCAGCGATCACGATCACCCTGCATGGCGTTGGCCGTCATGGCCACGATCGGCAGAGCCTTGAATCGATCTATCTGGCGTATCACCTGCGTAGCCATCACGCCATCCATGACCGGCATCTGGATATCCATCAACACCATGTCGTAATGGGTGGCCTTGACACGATTGACCGCCTGCTGGCCATTCTCAGCCAGATCCACCACGAACCCGGCCTCCCGCAGCAATTCCATGGCCACTTCCTGATTAAGATCGTTGTCTTCCACTAGCAAAATGCGGGCACCGCGGATTTCTGCGAGTCGCTCGAAGGCTTCATTCGATTGGTCCTCGGTCATTCGCGGGACGACCTCAACACCTCCAAAAATACGAAGAATGCCTTCGAATAACACCGAAGCGCTCACAGGCTTGATCAGTACGTCTTGGAAACCATTTTCCTCGGCATCCTTAATGACTTCCTCACGGCTGTAGGCCGTCACCATCACCAAGTGTGGCGAAGTGACAAGGGGAAGGGCTCGTAAATGCTTGGCCGTTTCGATGCCATCCATTCCCGGCATTTGCCAATCGAGAAGCACCAAATCGTAGGGTTCACCATGGGCCGCTGCTCGGTCCACGGCACTGATGGCAGCCTTGCCGGAATCGACCTGATCCACCGAAAAGCTCATGTTGCCGAGAAGTCGTCCCAGCACCAGCCTAGCATTAGCGTTATCGTCGACAACCAGTGCGCGCTTACCACGCAGATTTTCGGAGAGCAGGAGTTTCCGCTGGGATCGAGTGCTTTTAGCGATGCGTGCCGTGAACCAGAAGGTACTACCCTTACCGAGTTCGCTTTCCACGCCGACCTCACCACCCATCAATTCCGCCAGCCGTTTGGAAATGACCAAGCCCAACCCGGTCCCGCCAAATTTCCGTGTAATGGAGGCATCCGCCTGGGAAAAACTTTGAAACAATCGCCCGATTTGTTCCTCAGCCAAGCCAATCCCCGTATCGCGCACGGAACAGTACAGCAGCACATCGGTCGCGGTCTGCTCTTGAAGGCGAATGATGATATCGATCTCGCCATGCTCGGTGAATTTGACGGCATTATTGCTGTAGTTGATGAGAATCTGCCCTAACCGAAGCGGATCGCCAACCAGGCAGGGTGGTACGTTTCGATCAATATCGAAAACCAGTTCGAGACCTTTGGCGGAAGTCTTTTCGGAAATCAAATTGGCCACGTTATCGAGCACTTTTTCCAGCTCGAATTCAACGTGTTCCACCGTCAGTTTTCCTGCCTCGATCTTTGAGAAATCAAGAATATCGTTAATGATGCCTAAAAGGTGTTGCCCGGAACCCTTGATCTTTCGAATGTAATCTCGCTGGCGCGGCGTCAAGGCGGTCTTCAGGGCCAAATAGGACATCCCGATGATGGCGTTCATGGGTGTTCGGATTTCGTGACTCATGCTGGATAGAAAATCCGATTTGGCCTGATTGGCTTTTTCCGCCTGCATCTTGGCGCTCTCCAGGTCGGTGCTCTTTTCCCGCAGCACCTGATCCAGCCACTTTCGTTCGGTTACGTCGCGTGCTGCCGCGAATACGCCTTGCAGCTTTCCCTCGCGGTTGTAGAACGTGGTCGCGTTGTACGACACCACCGTTTCCTGCCCGTCCTGGGCTCTGGCGGTGAGTTCGTAATCGGAGACCTTCAGTTTCTTCAGCACCAAGTTGATGCCCGTCTCAGCACGCTCCGGATCGGTGAAGAAATTCTTGAACGGAACGCCGATCAGTTCCTCGCGGGTGCAACCGGTGAGTGTCTGCATTTGCTGGTTGACATCGGTGATTATGCCAGAGGGATCTGTCGTCATCATGGCGTCAATGCTGGATTCCAATAAGGAGCGCGTGTAGAACTGTTGATCATGCAGCGCCTTCTGAACGGCATATTCAGTCGTGACATCGCGGAACACCAGCACGGTACCCACCACCTGCCCTTGCCGATCTCGAATGGGCGCACAACTATCCGCAATGGCGCGTTCCGAACCATCCCTCCCAATCAACAGGGTGTGATTGGCCAAGCCATGAATAGTTCCATGGGCCAGGGTTTCCTTGACCGGAATGGCAGAAGGTTCTCGGGTTTCCTGATTGATGATGCGAAAGATTTCCTCCACGGGTCGCCCTTCGGCTTCGGCCTGGGTCCACCCCGTCAGTTTCTCCGCCACCGGATTCAACCCCGTCACACGACCTTCCCCATCGGTAGCCAACATGCCATCGCCGATGGAGTTGAGGGTCACCGATAATTTTTCTTCACTCTTTTGCAAGGTGGCATAGGCTTGCTGAAGGTTTGCGTTCAGTTCCTCTTGTTCCTTTAACAGTTGTTCTGTTTCACGATGGACAAGGTCTTTCAGCCTCTGCTGCGTTTGGCGATAGATCACGTAGACGAATCCGAGCGAAAAAAGCAACGCCAGAAGACTAACGCTCAGCATCAGAACAAAGAGGTAGCGCAAGCTTCGCTGGAACCCTGCCTCTCCCCAGGCCAGTGCAGACTCCTCTGCTTGGATGAAGGCTTTCATCTCCGTGCGCAGCGAATCCATCAGGGGCTTACCTTCGTACCCACGTAACCTCCGGAGCGCGGAGGGCAAGTCGTTGCGGCGTCGCAACTCGGTGTTTTGAGCCAAATACGCCATCTTGGCGTCCACAAGGGGCACCATTGCGTCCAGGTGTCTCCGAGCGGCCTTAACTAAGGTGAGTCTATGCAAATTTTCAAGATGCCTAGGAATGTCTGCCTTCGCCGTCAAATAGGGCTCCAGGAAAGCCTCGTCCTCAGTCAGCAAATACCCACGCTGCCCCGTTTCAGCATCGACCACCGCCGCCATCAATTCTCCGGCAATGATCAAAACCTCCTGAATATGCCTGCGCATCTGAGCGGTTTGCTCAATCTGCCGGAAAGTCCAGATCGAGGGAGCCACCACAAGCGCAGCAAGCATAAGCGCTGCCGACACCCAGGCACCAAATCTCGAACCAGCTTTCATCGAAAATTTGCCCATTGCTGCGTTCTCGGGATTCATGCTGTTTCTTTCAAATGTCGCAAACGGCGCTCAACGCCATGCACCTGATCCCGAAGACCACGAGATATGGCTGTCCCACAAGAGCGTAGACATAGCAGTTTTTGAGCCGGATCCAACTCGGAGCCAAATCGCTAAGCCCCACGGCCAAAATCTCGGGAGGCAGTCTCACGTGGCTTCAAGCCATGGGGTTGATTCAATCAAAATGGTTGCGTGATGACGTCACTCTGAATGACCGCAAATCCCTTCCTGACGCCGAACCGAAACGGAGTGGGCGTTTCAGGGTTGGCATGTGTCGTGCCCTCTTCTATTGCGGAGGGTGATTCATGCAGATCATCGGAATCGGGTTTGGCATCGTAGCTTTTGCCCTTGGTTATGTTTTCTTCCAAGCCTTCAAAATCGCGCAGATCCCTCACCACCACCTGCAGAGTTGGCGTCGACGGCAATGGACAAACACCCGGACCTTCCGGCATTAGGAGAAATGAACGTGTCAACAGGCGTTAAAACGATCTCGCCCCGCCACTCAACGTGGCTTCCAGTCGTAATCCGGGAATTCACCGGTGAAGGTAACAGCCGCTATCAGATGGGCCAAGTCATTGCCTATGGAGCACCCTCCCATGAGCGCTGAAACACCTTCCGGAGAGTCGAAAAGCATTTCCAAGCCGCCGCCAGAAAAACGGTGGCAGCGATTCTTCAAGGTCTGTCGCACCCATCACCGTAAGACCACGCTCCTCTTGGTGATTCTGCTTTTTGCGCTCGCCTTGGCATTTACAGATGCTCTGCTGGCGGGCCCCATGAAAACCTGGGCGGAACGGACGATCAATTCCAACCTGCAGGGCTATACGGTTCGTATTGGCGGAGTGCGCCCCCATGTCTGGAGGCTGGCCTTTGAACTGGAAAACTTAGTGCTGGTGCAGAACACCCATCCTGAGCCCGCAGTCGCGGATTTCCGCGCCATGAAATTCTCCTTGGTGTGGAGTGAATTGCTCCATTTCCGAGTGGCGGGCGAACTCACCATCGACCGCCCAGCCCTTCATATCAACTTGATGCAAATCCAGGAGGAGGTCACTGGCCAAGTCCGCCTGAAGGATCGGGGCTGGCAGAATGCCGTGGAATCCATTTATCCCATCAAACTGGATCGAGTAAGGATCCAGGATGGTTCCCTGCTGTATCTTTCGAGCGGAACCATCAGCAAGCCGCTTCACCTCACCAAGGTCAACATGGTGACGACGAATGTTCGCAATATCGCCTCGGCTCAGGGCACCTATC
>JAUYES010000128.1 GCA_030691225.1 Holophaga sp.
AAGCCTTCGAATACTCCTCCCAGCAGATCCGCCACCCTGGCAAAAAGGTAGATTGTCGAATTCAGGCGCTTGGAAAGCTGGGGTGGCGAATCCATTTCCCAGAAACGAATCTCGCGCAGAAGGTGCATCGTATTGGATGACCAGTAACTTTCAGGGAGGTCCAGATGTGAACAACGAAAAAGGAATCGAGGAAGAAGCGCAGATGCTCAATCGCTATCCGGGCAATCACACCACACTGAAGCGCTTGCTATGGCTTCTGGGTGGACTGATATGCCTAGTATTGGCATTGGTGGGAGCTTTCCTTCCTTTATTGCCCACGGTTCCTTTCCTGCTCTTGGCAACGGCCTGCTTCGCTCGGAGTTCGGAGCGACTCCATCGCTGGCTTCTGACCCATCCTCGATTCGGGAACCTCATCCGCGCCTGGCACCAGGAAGGGAGAATTCCGCGCCCAGTAAAGCGCCGGGTCACCGGCATCGTCACCCTCACGGTGCCCTTAGCCCTCTACTTTTCACGACCTTCACCTTGGGTGTGGGGACTCATAGCCATCGTGCTGATCTTCGCCCTGCATTTCATCTGGAGCAGGCCGGATTGAGAGCGCACAGCTATCACGGCGGGCTCTGGGGCACGGCCATGGCTGCACCTAGACCTTCATTTCATGGTCACCAAATGCAAGCAGATGGGCATGCCGCCGGGCAATCCATCGCGAAAAGAGCGTAACCTGAATGCTTCTGGCTATCGCTTTTGGCCTCTCCTCCCTGCCCCCCTCAGATGCGAGACTCCCTTTGACTCAACCAAAAACCACGAACCAAACCCACGATCATGTTTTCGATTCTGGCAATCAGGCCGGAGAACGCGGCACTCGCCTCGTCATTGTCATTACGATCCTGATGATGGCTGTGGAAGTGCTGGCCGGTTGGTGGTTCAACTCCATGGCCTTGCTGGCAGACGGCTGGCACATGAGTTCGCACGCGGTAGCCATTGGTCTTAGCGCCTTTGCCTATGCCATGGCCAGGCGCCACGCAAACGATTCCCGGTTCGCCTTCGGCACCTGGAAGATCGAGATCCTGGGGGGATTCGCCAGTTCGCTGTTTCTCCTCGGCGTGGCCACCTGGATGATCTTTGGGTCGGTGGAACGGCTCCTCTCCCCGAAGCCCATCCATTACAAAGAAGCCATCATTGTTGCCATTTTGGGGCTGCTGGTAAACGTGGTCTGCGCCTATATTCTCGGCAATGCCCATGACCATGGACATGATCATCACCACGAGCATGGACATCCTGAAGGCGGAAAAGAACACCACGATCTAAATCTGCGATCCGCCTATCTCCACGTCATCGCCGATGCTGCCACTTCCGTATTGGCGATAGCCGCCTTGGCCGGTGGAATGATTTTCGGATGGTCCTGGTTGGACCCGGTCATGGGTTTTGCAGGAGCCATTCTCGTGGCCACGTGGGCTCGCGGACTCCTGCGGGACACATCCCGCATCCTGCTCGATGCCGAGATGGACCATCCGGTGGTCGAAGAAATTCGTGAAGCCATCGCGACCCAACCGGAGTGGGGCTCCTCCGTGGAGATTCGCGATCTGCATGTCTGGCGCGTGGGTCGGAATAAGTTCGCCTGCCTGGTGGCTATAGCCACAGACGCACAGCGAGTTGACGCAGAAGCCGTGAAGCAATGCTTAGCCATCCACGAGGAGATCGTGCATGTCACCGTGGAAATCCAGGCTATTGCCACCGCTCCAGACAAAGGGGATTAGGAAACACCACCCCTAGAATCCAGGAAGGAAGGCCTCTAGAGGCCCAATACGGGTGTTTTTGGTTTGGCCCCGCGAGGAGGCTCAGTCTCGCACCGGGGTTTCCCAGGCAGCGAGGAGGGTCTTCATATCCGCGATGCTCGTTTCAATCCCCTGCGGATCCTGGTCCAGTCTGGCTTTTTCGAGTGCGGCAACGGCAATGCGCAATGCCCCAAGATCGGTGCGGAGCGTCGTGAGCGCTTGGCCCATGGTGTCGGAGAGTTCCCCCAACTGGTCATCTGGGCGGATCTTGGCATCGACCGGAATGCGCCGCTGGGCAAGCCCTTCGAGGACCAGACGGAAGCGATACAAGGGACCGGCGATGCGGTGACTGAGCAACACCACGAAGCTGGTGACGACCACCGTTGAGAGCAGGAAGCTGAAGCCCGCCAGGACCGCTACGATCGGCAGCAGCATCTGGTCGAGGGACCGGTACGAGGCGTGGGCCGAGGCGAGGC
>JAUYES010000138.1 GCA_030691225.1 Holophaga sp.
CGCAGATGTTCGATTTCCATTAGGTATAGGTGTGACAGGGCCAGACCCAGCGCCTGGGCGACCTCGGGATCCTTTCCCTTGGTGGCCTTCCATGCCTTTTCTAGTTCCGGAAGCGCTTCGGCCGGCCGGCCCAGGGCCAGAAGGCATCTACCCAGCGCCAAGTGTCCAGCAGGTTCTGACCAGCGTCCCAGGCGGAGCATGTCGTGTCGAATGGCCACCATGCGTTGTTCAGCCTGATTTCGATCCAGGGTGATGTCATGAAGCGGCATGCTGTGGGACCGAAAGAGGAGAGCTTCGACCTGTTCGGCCATTCGACTGAAGCGCTGAGCGCTAGCGGCCATGGTGCGAACCTTGAGCATCGCCACGAGTCCAAAACCGACCAGCCCCAGAACGACAACCAGAGAGCCGATCATGGCAAGGGTGAGGGGCTTGTTTTTTCGAACCCGTTTTCCGACTCGGTACACCAGGCTGCTGGCGCGCGCCACGATGGGATCGCCATCCAAGTAGCGTTTTAAATCATCCGCCATGGCCTTGGCGGAGTCATAGCGCCGAGCTGGATCCTTTTCTAAGGCCTTCAAGGCAATGGTTTCCAGGTCCTTGGGCAGGTTGGGGACCCGGCGGGAAGGGGGGATGGGATCGGTGTCCACAATTTGTTGTACGAGATCTACCAACCCTGCCTTTGGGGAGAAGGGTGCCTCGCCACAGATGCATTCGTAGAGCGTGGCGCCCAGGGAATATACATCGGAGCGGCGATCGATTTCTCCCAGGTGACCCTGCACTTGTTCGGGGCTGCAGTAAGCAGGCGTTCCTACAATCACTCCGGTGACCGTAAGGCTCGTACTTTCCATGTCGCGGGCCAGACCGAAATCCATTACAAAGGGCCACCAGATGCCCTTTTCCGTGCTTTCCAACATGATGTTGGTGGGTTTCACATCGCGATGGATGATGCCCAGGCGATGGCAGGCTTGCAGGGCCTCGGCCACATCCTTGAGAATTCTGACTTTTTGCTCCAGATTGAGCTGGGGCAGGGCTGCGCGCAGGTTGGGGCCGTCGATGTAGCGCATGGATAAATAGGGCTGGCTATCCACTTGGCCCACGGAATAAATGCTGACCACATTGGGATGTTCGATCTGGGCCTGGGCGCGGCCCTCCTGGAGAAACCGCTCCAGGGAGCCCGGGGCCAAATGCCGCATGAACTTCATGGCCACGGTGCGTTTGAGCTTTTTGTCGAAGGCCTTGTACACGCGCCCCATGCCGCCATCTCCCAGAAACGCGACGGGGATATAGCGTCCATCGGTAGGGAGCGGGAAGGCGTCCAGCATTTCGTCGTGACTGAGTTCCATGGGTGGCAGGACCCCCGACCAATCCTGCTCAGAAAGTGGCGAGCCATCGCTCGTCGCATCCGCCAGATCCCGGGGTCTTAGGGAATGGCTATAGGCATCCGCGAGAGTCTTGCCATCCAGGGGCAGATCGTTCCTCAACGTTGGTGGTGTGCAATCTTGAGCCAGGTCCACACCGGGACCGGGTGGTGGAGCGGCGGAAGGTCGACGCCAGAAGGGAGCCCTGTGGGGCGATTTGGACATGGCAGAGATGGTAGCGCCATTTCGGATACTGCGAGTCGAAGGGCGAGGACTGTTTGGAGGCGATCCGGCCATGGGCAATGGCGATGCGTTTTTAGTGAACCAGAGATAGAGTGTGCAGCATGGAGATGACCCATGGTCGAGTTGAAAACCAAGCCCAGCGATCAAGATGTCGAAGTCTTTTTTGAAGCCATTTTGGATGCCGGACGGCGAGAGGATTGCCGAGCGGTGGCGCGCCTGATGCAGAGGCTCACAGGGGCATCGCCGATTCTGTGGGGAGGGAATATTCTCGGGTTCGGGGCCTACCGCTATCGGTATGCGAGTGGCCGCGAGGGTGATTGGTTTCAGACCGGGTTGGCGGCACGGAAACACGATATGTCGCTTTACCTAATGGGTGGATTGGCTCAGCAGACTGATCTCCTGGCGCGCTTGGGCAAGCACAAAATGGGGAAGGGTTGCCTCTACCTGAAGCGGCTCGCAGATGTTGATGCCGAGCTTCTGAACTGGATCGAGTTGGCCTATGCCGAAGCGGGAAACTAGCTAAGGTAGGCCCACCAGATCCAGTACCCAAGCGGAATGGCGCAGCCGATGGCGGTCAGCCAAGCGCCTCGGCCCGTGATGCCGTTCTTGCCACGTAGGATGAAGAGTCCGCTCACGGCTAAAAAGGCGAGGGAGAGGGCATAAATATCGGCGATCCAGGTCCAGGCGCGCTTGGGGGCGTTCAGGTGCAGGCGGTTCATGGCCATGAGCACCGGCCTGGGCACGGTGCCTTCGAAGAGCACCTTGCCGGTGGGCAGATCCACGGAGTATTTGCCCTCCTTGATGTAGATCTCCAGGCTGTCTTCGTCGGGTTGAAAGGCACTGCGCAGTTTTTCCGTC